>JAQVXN010000458.1 GCA_028709135.1 Bacteroidaceae bacterium
GCGTGCGTGCTGATTGGCGCATTTGCAAGGTTGATTGTAATCAGCTTAGGAACAGATACGTTCACAGCAAATATCGTGTTCTGGGTTAGTA
Organism: Bacteroidaceae bacterium; assembly: GCA_028709135.1. Taxonomy (GTDB): domain Bacteria; phylum Bacteroidota; class Bacteroidia; order Bacteroidales; family Bacteroidaceae; genus UBA6382. The sequence goes on from JAQVXN010000458.1 coordinate 92, forward strand.
CGGCTTTTTGCCTTATTATTTACGCCGTTCTTGCAATTTTGATGGAAGGGCTGTTTGACAGAATGTTCAGAAAGTTTTTTCCAAAAAAGGACACTTCGCTTTCTGCTGAAACCAAGCCGGTTTCGGTGGAAAATTTAATTGAAATAAAAGCCGAGCAGGAACGAATTGCCAAAGAAAAGAAACATGCGAAACGAGATTTTGCTGTGCAATACACCCAAAAAGAGTTCGCAACCTACATTTCAAGCGACGACCTAACACTGCTTTCCCGATATGTGGAAATGTATGCCGACAAACTCCCGCTCAACGATATTCAGCCAATCCGGGTAAAAACCTTAACTTCCTTGGATTTATTCCATTTCGGCTGGAATATCTGGAAATATCTAAATGTAAGCAAACAGGACGATATTGCCCTGTTCCTTAAAAAAGTCTTTGCCCACAACCTAAATGAAATTGAACCCGAGAGCATCAAAAGCCACTTGAAAGATGACCCGAAGAAGGGGCGGATTTTGGTGTGGGAGAGGGGGTAGGAGTGATTTTAGAGCTAACAGATGGCGGCTTGCTGTAGGTTACGGGAACATAAATGTTCTGATGGGCGATACATTTCCAGATTTCCACAAAATTTTTTAAGAGCATCACCTCGCACTACAGCAAACTGCTAGTTACCAACTGTTGTTTATTATTTTTTCTTATTTTTCACTTTCAATTTCTACAAACGACTTACAATATGCATCGCTTTCGACCAAATTTTTTAGAACGGTTTCAAAATTACGTAACTCCCTATCCTCTAATAATTGTTGTTCAGTAGATTTTCCTATATGTCCTTTGCGTAAATACATTTCAATTGCCTTATCTATGCCGCTTAATGTTGTTGGCATATCGCTTAACATAAGCATATTATTTGTTGCATCGACAGCAACAAACAAAGGATAAGGTCGCCCTGAGGTAGGAATGTCAATCAATTCAAAACTTTTTTCTTTATAAAATGTGTTGGCTCGCTTTTTTATGTCTGAATCTAAATCTTTGGGCAACACTATTTTAAACTTAACTTGTTTATGTTTTATTCCATTGATTTCAATTCCTGAATTAGAAGAAGATAGATGTTCACAAATTGGCTGTACGAAATTATTAAAATATCCAATTGCTAAAACAGTAGAAGGAAGCATACCTAAAACGCCTAAATGAATTTTTGCTTCTATCTGTTTTTTTAATTTTTCCAAACTTTCAAGTAATGAATCTTTATCCAACGTAGATTTACCTTTGTTAAATATTCGATTTTGTTTTTTGCATTTAAATCTTACCAATGTATTACCAAATAAATCACTTGGTAATTTAACATTTTCATCATGAATAATAAAAGCATTGTCTTTTCCTAATCTGCCTAAAAATAATCCAAATTCAAAAACAACATTATCGCGTGGAGTATCAAAAACCTGTTGTCGTGATTTCGTGTAATCGTCTTTCGTAAATATCATAAAGCCAAAATCGAAAAGACTTGCCTCTTTCATAAGAGTATCTAAAAAATTTTCATTGTATTTGAAAATATCATCAGTCCATAAATAACATTCATAATCTTTTTCAAAGAATGCCTTAACTTCCTTTGCAATGTATAACCCTTCACTTGAAGAACCTATAAATATTCTTGATTTCATAATTAACGGTTGTATAAATCGACAAATACTGTTGTAATTTCTGCCATTAACTTTTTAAGGTTAGATAATTTATTTTCATTATTCCTGAAAATGTATTCTTTACCATCAACAGAAACAATTCTGTCTGAATGAGTTTTGTTTTTACAAATACTATCCAATTGCAAATAAATGGTATAAACCAATTCATAATATGATTTGCTTATATATTTTGAAGTATCTATATCGTAACAAATTGCGTTTATATCAAAACTGCTTAAATCAATATTTTGATTTGAATCTGCTTTTATGTTTTTCAAAAAGCGAATCATCTTTTTCAGCCTATCATTAGTTTCATTTCCTCGTTCGTTTATTCGTTTAATGCTTAAAAACGGATAATCTACAGGTAATCTCTCATTTTTATTTTTATCATATACTTGTACGCCTCTAAAATCCACATCTTTGTCATTAATAACCGAATTGACATTATCATACCAACTTGCCGTAACAATATCAACATCTCTTTTTAAACTCAAATTTTTTATTTTGATCGATTTGCCGTTAGAAATGTCACAGTGAATATATTTTTGCTGTAAAATATTTTCACTGTCTAACCGGATTTGCCTCAGGTCATCAGTTGGAGTTCCTAAATAGGGAGAGAAGTTTTGAACTTCCTTTTCTAATTTGTTTATGGCATTTATTGAATAATTCGATTTTTCTATATATGAGTTGAGTACGCTTTCAATTCCAACTCTGTCCCAAGAATAAAATTTATCGCAGATTG
>JAQVXN010000045.1 GCA_028709135.1 Bacteroidaceae bacterium
CACCCTGTTCAGGAAAGGTGTGTGTGACTGAATCCTGTGATGACCAGATCACTGTAATGGTAACCGGAACACCAATCCCAACCCTGATACATAGCGTTCGGGCCCAAATTTAAAGAGGAGAACGGAACGCATGCACCTACAAATACATGTCCATGACCTCCAGAACCGATGTGAGGATCCACAAATTGTGTAAAATCCTCTTGCGAATTTGCATGAATGGATAAGCTGCTGAGTAACAGAGCTGCCATAAAGAGTAACATTTTATTTTTCATATTCAAGAATTGATTTTATTGTCATACATTCTTTCTAAACGTAATTAGGTACTTGTTTATTGCTTTCGATGATAGTGAAAATCTATATAAAAGAGCATTTTTTTTCTTCTGAGAAATGTTTAGTTGTGTTAAGTGATTCATATCTTAATTAAGTGCTTAATTTGAGCTGAAAGTTGTAACTTTGCAATTTAAAAATAAAAAAATGGAACTGAAAGCTTTATCAGGCATGACACTGGCCGAATTGCAACAGATTACGGCAGATTTGGAGCTACCAAAATTTACAGCTATGCAAATGGCAGCTTGGATATATCAGAAGCAAATATTTAATATTGACGAAATGACAAATTTGTCGAAGACTGTGCGTGAACGCCTTTCAGCTACTTTTACTTTGGGACGGTCGCTGCCTGCAGAAACACAAACTTCAACAGATGGAACCGTAAAATATTTGTTTCGTACAATTAGTGGGGATTTCGTGGAAACGGTTTACATTCCAACGGAAGACCGTGCAACACTTTGTATTTCTTCTCAGGTGGGATGCAAAATGGGATGTAAATTTTGCATGACAGGGAAACAAGGTTTTCAAGGTCAACTTACGCCTGTGGATATATTAAACCAAATATATTCTGTTCCAGATTTTGATAAGATAACGAATATCGTATTTATGGGGCAAGGTGAACCGTTGGACAATTTGGACGCTGTTCTTCGGGTGACGGAATTGCTTACAGCTCGTTATGGTTTAGCATGGAGCCCTAAGCGTATTACGGTATCGACAGTAGGATTATTAAGTGGCTTGAAGAAATTTTTAGATCAGAGTGATTGTAATGTAGCGATTAGTTTACATTTCCCTTTTCCGGAAGAGCGTATTGAATGGATGCCTGCGGAAAAAGCTTATCCTATAGAGAAAGTTGTGGCTTTATTGAAAGGCTATGATTTTTGCAAGGATTTAAAAAGAGGAGAAATCCGAACTACAAACCATCAACGTCGTTTATCCTTTGAGTACATTATGTTTAAGGGAATTAATGACACTCAGCGTCATGCACAAGGGTTGGTAAACCTTCTTCGCGGATTGGATTGCAGAGTGAATTTAATACCTTTCCATGTTATTCCGAACAGTCCGCTTCGAGGGTGCAATGCTGACGATATGCGTATTTTTAGAGATTATCTGACTCATCATGGTGTCTACACGACGATAAGAGCCTCTCGAGGTCAGGATATCTTAGCTGCTTGCGGTTTACTAAATACCTCACGTCAAGAGGCTCTGAAAAAAGGAATGCGTGGGCAGAAAAACTGATTTTGGGGACGTGAATGATTGTAATGTGATAAAATTATTGTATATTTACAGCAATTTAAAGAATAAACGTTACGAATAATATCGTTGATAATAGAGGTATAATATGGAAAGTGAAAAGATACGAGTGGGTATTACCCATGGCGATACCAACGGAATAGGATATGAGCTCATATTGAAAGCATTTGCAGATCAAGCCCTTTGTGATCTTTGTATACCTATTTTATATGGTTCTGTAAAAGTAGCCAATTTTCATCGTAAGGTTCTCAATTTAGCAACGGAATATACAGTTGTAAATAGTGCCAAAGATGCAATCTTTGGACGACTGAATATGGTCAATTGTTTTGAAAATGAATTAAAGATGGAAATAGGAACGCCTACTGAGGAAAGTGGGCGTGCAGCATATCTCTCTCTGGAGAAGGCTGTCGAAGATTATCATGAGGGCAATATTGATGTTTTGGTGACTTGCCCTATCAGTAAACATAATATATATAGCGAAGATTTTCATTTTATTGGTCACACAGACTATTTGGAGCATGTGGCGGGAGATGGGCAGGAAGCATTGATGATTTTGATGAATAGTATGATGAGGGTGGCACTTGTCACAACTCATTTACCCTTGAAAGATGTGTCAGCTGCAATTACGAAAGAAAAGATAGAAAGAAAAATAGACATTTTCAATACTTGTTTGCATACAGACTTTATGATTTCAATTCCTCGCATAGCTGTTCTAGCGTTAAATCCGCATTCTGGAGATGATGGCCTGTTGGGAACGGAAGAGCAGAATGTAATTAGTCCTGCGATACAATCGATGAGAGAAAAAAATGTACAGTGCTTTGGACCCTATTCTGCTGATGGTTTTTTTGGTGCCGGACTGTATACGCATTTTGATGGAATTTTGGCAATGTATCATGATCAAGGTCTGGCTCCATTCAAGGCCCTTTCTATGTCTGATGGTGTAAATTTTACAGCAGGCTTGCCTATTGTAAGGACTTCTCCTGATCATGGCACGGCTTTTGACATAGCGGGAAAAGGAGAGGCAGATGAAAATTCATTTCGTCAGGCGATTTATTCTGCCATAGATATTTGGAAGAATCGCAAGCACGAAGAAGAAATTTCGACGAATCCTTTAAAAATTGTACCTCCAGAAAGAGACAGTCACAATTATACTCATCACGCCCCACAGCAGCAAATAGAATAATGAGGTATGCCATCATTGCAGCAGGAGAAGGTTCACGCCTGATTCAAGATGGAGTGAAAGTGTGTAAGCCGTTGGTTTGTTTGAATAGAGAACCAATGATAGATAGGCTTATTCGTATTTTTATTGAACAAGGAGCTTCTGAAATCGTGGTGATTGTAAACGATAAAATGTCGGACGTGGTGAGACATGTAAAAGACTTACAGGCTCAACATGAGAATACGAGTTGCGTGATGGAAGTTGTTGTCAAATCTACGCCGAGTTCGATGCATAGTTTTTATGAATTAAGTCCGTATTTGGAAAATAGTCTTTTTTGTTTGACCACGGTAGACACTATTTTTAATGAAAATGAGTTCTCCACTTTTATAGAACAGTTTAAAACAACTTCATTTGATGGTATGATGGCCGTTACTGATTTTGTGGATGATGAAAAACCGCTTTATGTTGGGACGGATAAAGAGCTAAACATTACGGGTTTTTATGATGAAAAGTGTGGCTGTTCTTATATTTCCGGCGGTATCTATTGCTTAAAACCTGTGGCCTTGAATACGCTGCGTCGTTGTATGGAAGAAGGAAAGAGCCGAATGCGTAATTTCCAACGTCAATTGGTGGCAGATGGTTTGCATTTACAGGCTTTTCCTTTTAAAAAGATACTGGATGTGGATCATGTTGGAGATATTGTAAAAGCGGAGAAATTTTTAAAATCGTAGGGATGTCGACGTGGAGAGGAATTTTACGGGCTGCGGAATATTCTCCGAATTCAAATGACCTGACTATTATGCAAGAGGTTGCAAGTAGATTGCAGACTCAAGGTAATGAGGTCAGTCTTTTTCCAGAACAAGTCTTGATAGAAAATGTTATTGAAAGTGACGCGTATTTTTCCATGGCTCGCAGTCAGTGTGTGTTAAGCATTCTGGAAAAGGAAGAACGACGGGGCGCAATTGTTTTTAATTCTCCGCGTGGTGTGCGCAATTGTAGTCGTCCTGTGATTACTAGATTGATGATGCAAGAGCAAATATCGATGCCGGAAAGTATTATATTGGATTTGGATTGTTGTGATTTCATTTCGCCGCAGTTGAAGTATCCGTGCTGGCTTAAGCGTGGAGACTCTTGTGCTCAGCAGAAAGCTGACGTATGTTTTGTCAAAAATGAAAATGAATATCGACAGGCTGTGGAAGATTTCCGAAATAGAAGCATTTATTCTGCAGTGTTCTGTGAACATATAAAAGGGGATGTCGTGAAATTTTATGGTGTAGCTGACAGCCCTTTTTTCTATTGGTATTATCCCACGTTATCGAACAGACATGGCAAGTTTGGTTTGGAAGAAATAAACGGACCAGTTAGACAATATTCTTTTAATGTTCAAGCGCTAAAAAAAACGGTTGACAAAGTGGCAGAGATTTCAGATACTCCCATTTATGGAGGTGATTGTATAGTGGATGCTTCAGGTGATTTCAAAGTGATTGATTTTAATGATTGGCCCAGCTTTTCATCTTGTGTTGATGAGGCGGCCGATGCTATTTCAAATTTTCTATTAAAACATTATTCGAACAATGGAGACAATAAAAAATAATATTGAAGCTACATTTAAATCGCAGGATACGGAGGAGTGGTTGGATATACATTTAACTCGTCCCATAGGTTATTTGTGGGCTCGTTTTTTTAACCATTTTGATATTCATCCCAATGTAGTTACGGTTCTATCTATCTTCTTAGGGGTAGCTGGAGGTGTTATGTTTTATTATACGGATTTCATACATAATTTAATAGGGGTGTTACTCTTGATGTGGGCTAATTTCTATGATAGTTGTGACGGACAATTGGCTCGGATGACAGGAAAGAAAACACATTGGGGGCGTATGTTAGACGGTTTCGCAGGTGATACGTGGTTCTTTACAATTTATTTATGTATTAGTTTACGCCTTTTTTATCAGGAAATTCCCTTTACTCATGTGGAATGGAACTTCTGGATTTTTTTGTTGTGCGCGATATCTGGTATTATTTTTCATGCACGTCAATGTCAATTGGCTGATTATTATCGTAACATCCACCTTTTCTTTCTGCCTGGAGTGGAAAGTGAATTGGATTCTTCTATCCAACAACGAAAGATCTTGGATGAGACACCCAAAAAGGGGAATTTTTGGTGGCGAGCTTTTCTTTTTTCGTATATTGGTTATACCAAAAAGCAAGAGCATATGACGCCGCGTTTCCAAATCCTGATGCAGTATATCAAGAATAACTGTCATGCAAAAGTTACTGAGCGTTTTCGGTCCGATTTTCGTCAACAAAGTTTGCCACTTATGAAGTATGCCAACATTTTGACGTTTAATTGTCGTGCTATTACGTTGTACGTTGCTTGTTTGATTAATTTGCCTTGGTTGTATCCGCTGGCAGAAATAGTTGTGTTTACAGTTCTGGAAATTTATATGCACTATCGTCATGAAAAGATGTGTATGGTTTTTTATGAGAAATTGAAAGCAGGTGAATATCAGAAATAACAATAGAAAGTTGCATGAAAGCAAAATATCGTAACATCTTTATTATTTTGGGCTTGGTAGCTATCGTTATCATGCTGTTGACATTCCATATGGATTATAAAGAGCTATGGGCCAATATTCGACGTGCAGGTTATTGGTTTATTGGCGTGGTCGGTATCTGGGTCGTTATATATTTTTTTAATACGGTTTCTTGGTACTTTATTATTCGTAACGGGCAACGTTCGTGTCCGGTACATTTCTGGTATGTTTACAAACTTTCTGTTTCCGGTTTTGCTCTTAATTATGCAACGCCATTTGGCATGATGGGTGGTGAACCTTATCGTGTGATGGAACTTACACCGTTTTTGGGTGCATCGCGTGCTACTTCATGCGTTATTTTATATGTCATGATGCATATCTTTTCGCATTTATGCTTTTGGTTTTCCTCTATTTTTCTTTTTATAGCTCTTTATCATGTCACACTGCCGTTGGGGATTTTGTTTATAATTATCGGATCTTTTTGTTTGGTATGTATTTATTTCTTCATGAAAGGTTATCGAAATGGTATGGTGGTGAAAACGTTTAAAATTTTACAGCATATTCCATTCGCAAAAAAATGGGCAACGCGTTTCTATACAGAGAAACGAAAATCGCTTGAAACGATTGATTGTCAAATAGCGGAGCTGCATAGTCAGCGAAAGTCTACATTCTATATGTCGTTCCTATTTGAATTTTGTGCCAGGATTTTGACGAGCGTAGAAATCTTTTTCATTATGAAAATTTTGATGCCCGATGTGAACTTTTTTAATTGTGTGCTTATTATGGCGTTTACTTCATTATTTTCCAATCTGTTTTTTTTCTCACCTATGCAGTTGGGAGCTCGTGAAGGTGGTTTTGCTTTAGTGGTTAGTGCATTGTCTCTTTCTGGGGCTGTTGGTGTTTATACGAGTCTCATTACGCGTGTGCGTGAACTGATATGGATTTCAATAGGGGTCGCATTGATGAAAATTGGGAATAATAAAAAACAAAAGGATGAGGTGCCCAAAACTTAAAAAAATACGTGGAGTTATTTTTGATTATGGTGGAACGCTGGATACGAACGGCCGCCATTGGGCTCATGTACTTTGGGATGGCTATTGTTTTGCTGATGTATCTGTTTCGGAAGATCAGTTTCGGGAGGCTTATGTTTATGGAGAACGAGCATTGGGGCGAGAACGAATTATTCAGCCAGGAGACAATTATCATACACTTTTGCTTAAAAAGGTGCATCAGGAATTCCAGTTTTTGTTGAAAGCAGGCTTTTTATCTTTTTCTGATACTGAATGCCTGAAAAATGAAAGGATGATAGCTGATTTCTGTTATGCCGAAGTGCAGCGCGTGCTTTCCATTTCACGTCAAGTATTAGACATTTTATATCAAAAATTTCCACTTGTATTGGTTTCTAATTTTTATGGCAACATGCAGGCGGTGCTGCAAGATTTTAAGCTTGAAAACTATTTTAAAAATATTGTGGAATCTGCTGTCGTAGGTGTGCGTAAGCCAAATCCGAATATTTTTCGATTAGGGATTGATGCTTTACAGCTGCCTCCAGGTGAAGTTTGTGTGGTGGGTGATTCTTATGAAAAAGACATCTTGCCTGCCATGTCTTTGGGATGTCACACTGTTTGGTTCAAAGGAGAAGAGTGGAAGCCTTCCGAACATGATGACATTGTTGCAGATACCATCATAACAGAGATTGTACAATTGCCGGATGTCTTCTGGTAAAAAATCAAATAAATTAATTCGGAACTTTTTAACCTATTTCTCTGTGACAATGAAAAAAATACTTTTGACCCTAATTTTAATTCTCCTGATATTATTTCCTGTTGCGGCTGCCCGACAAACTAAAGTAGCTCTTGTTTTAAGTGGCGGTGGGGCAAAAGGTTTTGCGTATATTGGAGTTTTGAAAGTGCTTAAACAGCAAGGTATACCTATAGATATGGTTGTCGGCACAAGTATGGGCTCGATTATTGGTGGACTTTATGCTTTGGGTTACAGTCCCGAGCAATTGGACAGCTTAGTTCGCCATCAGGATTGGGCAACTTTGTTTTCTGACCAATCACCGCGTTTAGAACAAACTATTTCGGAACGTCAGGATGCGTCTCGTTATGTTTATTCCATTTCGATGGGAGATAATATAGCAAATTCAGCACCTCAAGGTGTTGTGAACGGCCGAAATCTGGATAAAATGTTTAAAAAACTGACGGTGGGTTATCATCAAACTATTTCGTTCGATAGTTTGGCAACGCCTTTTGCTTGTGTAGCTACAAATGTCGTTGATGGCTCTGAGTATGTTTTTCATCGTGGAGTCCTTTCTCAGGCAATGCGTGCCAGTATGGCTATCCCCGGCGTTTTTAGTCCAGTACGTCTGGATACAATGGTTCTAGTTGATGGTGGATTGGTAAATAACTTTCCTGCTGATGTAGCGCACAAAATGGGTGCTGACGTTATTATTGGTATTGGTTTCCAAAGTGAGAAGGTTAAATCATCTGATTTGAAATCTGTCACTCAAATACTGAATAACATTGTTAACATTGAAACGCGGAAAAAGCTTTATGATAATGAAAAATTATGTGACCTCGTGCTGCATGTCGACGTACATGGCTTTTCTACAGGTAGTTTTACTACAGATGCCATTGATTCCATGATCCGTTATGGAGAGGAAACGGCACTACTTAATTTGACTAAGATTCAAGAACTACATGAGAAAATAGGGCCACGTACATATAATCGGCGTCCCTATCGAGAATTAGATACTCAAAAAGAACGTTTTTTTATTCGCCAAGTAGCTTTTGAAGGGGTAAATCATAGTGAGGAAGAGCAGATTTTGCGCCATTGTGAACTGTCAGATTTGCGTGAAATGAGTTTTGATGAAATAGAAAAAGCAGAACGTCAGATGATGGATGAACTTTCGTATACTTTTGTGACTTATACGTTGCAGGAAATAGGAGGAGGTTATCGACTGACTTATTTGGTTAGTGACAGAAAAAAAGTTGGGGCTCGTTTGGGCGTTCGTTTGGATAATGAGGAGATTGCTTCCTTGTTGCTGAATTTGCAGCTTCGCTTACGAGCTACATTACCTCAAACGGTAGATTTTACGGCGCGTCTCGGTAAGCGTTCTTATGGTGAACTGGGTTATAATTTTGAGGCGAGCCGACGTCGTAACCTTGGCGCATTTTATCGCTTGGAATATAATGATATTAATATTTTCAGCCGGGGTATTCGTAGTTACAATATAGTTTATAATTTACATCGAGCAGGTATTCGGTTCCAAGATAATTTTTTGACGAATTTTCGTTATGAGGTGATGTGGGATTTTGCATATAATTATTATCGTGATTTCCTTCATGGTCCTGAGAATATGGAGAATTTTAATTCGGAACATTTTTTCGAATATGTGTTTCGTCTTGATTATGATTCGTACGATAAGGCGGCTTTTCCTCAGCGTGGAAGGCGTTTTTTTGCTAGTTATGGTTTGCACACGGACAATTTGTGGAATTATAAAGGGGGTGAGCCTTTTCATACGGCAGTCTATTTATACGAATGTGTCGTGCAGTTGTCAGCTCCTCATTTGTGTTTGATACCTTCTCTTTATGGACGGCATATTCTTGGACCACGTTATGGTTATTCTCTTTCAAATTTTTTGGGTGGTAGTGACATGGGCCATTACTTTGAGCAGCAAATGCCTTTTGTGGGGATTAACAATGTGGAGCTTGTGCCACGTAACAACTTGAATGTTTCTGTTTCTTTGCGAGAAGGTATTGGTCAGAAAGACTATGTTTGGCTGTCTGGCGGTGTAGGGGTGTTAAGTCAAAAGTTTTATTCCATATTAACGAGTCGCTATCTTTTCGGTTTGGAAGCTGGATTCGGTATAGAAAGCCTTTTGGGACCTCTGCGCGCCACAATAGGATATTCCAACTATACTCGTAAATTTAATTTGGGCATTGATTTGGGTTGGCATTTTTGAGTTTGCAAATTTTTGTTTTGACATTTTTAGTTCAGCCGGTAAAGTTGGTGATTTAATAAATAGCGGTTATTAAAGATCACCCATTTAATGCTTTCGTCGGAGTTCACTTATTTCAAGATAACTAAAGTAGAATCCAGTTCAGAAGAGTCTGGATTAGTTTAGTATTAAAAAAAACCGTAATAACAGATCCTATGGGCCTCCGCATCAATCAGGCACCGCGAATTTTAAATGCTTCAATTACATTCCCCTTTTTTAAACAGCATTTTATAGGTCAAGACTTTAACCAGGCAGAAATATTTTACATCGTAGAGTTTTTGAGACACTTGATACATTTCATTATTTGGCTAAAATTCTATCAGGATAGAGTGTTCTAAATGAAATGTTACTTCTTATTCTATGTGACGCGGTGCGTTTCTTTTGTGACGCGACGCGTTTTTTTCATGACGCACTGCGTTTCTTTTGTGACGCACTGCGTCACCAACTTTGATTGAGTATGTAAAAATTGGGGAAACACGATCAAATCAATTCTTTGAAAAAACGAGCATATTTTATGCTATATTTAAAAGGTGTATCTCATAAACCTTTGTGACTCTTCAAGATTGTTTATGAGGCTTTTTCTATGCTTGAAAATTTTTCAACAGTATAGCAGTTATTGAAAAATATATTTGTTGTGTTTCAAAAGTTCTTTGTTGTATTTTAAAATATATTTGCTCTGCTTTTTACAAGTGTGGATCTCTGAAGCGCTTGTTCGCATTGAAAAAATAGCCAGAAAAGATGAAACATTTTTTCAAAAGATTAATTTGAAACGTAAAATGGATTTGGCTCATTTTGCTTTTTGATGTGCAATATAAACGAACTAAAAAATATTTAGCGTTAAAATTTAACAGTATTTAAATGGTCAAAGAAAGAAGATATATGTAACCTTAATTCCGCAGACTGTTTGCTTGCATAGTTCAAATCAATGTTGAGAAGTTATTTTAGCCAGTATTTCAGCTACAAAACGTTTTTTTTGCCTGTCTCATACTTAATTGTTCATTATCAAGTAC
>JAQVXN010000046.1 GCA_028709135.1 Bacteroidaceae bacterium
ATCATCGCAAGCTTGCCCTTCAGCATGGTTTTGGAAAGACGCGCGTTCCACACCAAGTCGTTCGTGTTTGCAGCACTGTTGCTGTATCCGCGACGACTATACATTGTCAAGTCAGTAGCAAATTGTAGGCTCCAGGGCAATTCTATAGTGGCATTCATTCCATAGTCTACATTTCCCGCATTTACGGTATTAAAATCTGTCATAGCACTGGTCGCATGATACCACGTTGTATTGAATTTAACCCCTGCACTTACTTTTTTAAAACAATAAGTTAGGTGCAGTTTCTCTGAAAGAGAGACATTATGAACGATATTACGCTGTCCCAGCAAACTGAGCTTTGTTGTCGTCATATCCACACTATGCAGGTAACCGACATAAGTATCTGTTGAGAATGTAAGTTTGTGATTTTTGTCAACAGGCATAGCATAATTTGCATTTGCAGAAGTGTTCCAATTGCCATTCACGCATTGTGGAGTATTGATACACATGCCAGTCTCGTTGTTGTAAAGCGTAGCATAAGCCACTTGGTTGCGCACTGAATGATAAGATAGTTTCGCACTAAAAGTGCGCTGTTTACGTGTACTGTTGTTTGCATAGGTGAAATCAATCTTATGGACAAGTGTGTTTCTAAGATTTGAGTTCCCATGTACAATGTTCAATGGATCAGCATCATCAGTAATATTTTCAAGCAAGCTCACCAACTCAGGGGTATTATGACTCATTTCGTAGTTTAGGGCAACACTGCGCAAGGAATTATGCCACTCGTATTTGGCTTCAAGAGCAGGATTAAGAAATACATGATTACGATGAAAAATTGTATCAACATCAACACGTACATAGTCAAGCCTCTCATATTTGAAGTCTACAGGAATACAAATATCGATGTCATAGTAACCGCGCTCCTTTACCTGTCCCTGGGACTGAAATCTCAGACCTGCACTATGACTGCTTTCCATGTTCTTACTGTTGAAACTGTTGTTCCTGTCTATTGTTTGAAGTATCTCCACCTCTGACGGAAGCATTCCCAATTGGCTATCTTCACCCCACTGAGCAAGTTTTTCAAGACGAAAAAGAGAATAATCCTGATGAGTATTACTGATATTGTATTTATAGAAAGGTACAAGTGCCGTCTGCGGTTTTAACCAATAGTAATACTCTCCTCGAACCATATAGTTGAAACTACTGAATGGGTGCATACGATTATAGCGGTTCCGAAAATCTTCATTTCCTGACGTTTGCGGATATTTTAGCATATTGTGATCGTAAAGATTCTTCTCCTGATAAAAATAAGATGCATCAGTATTGATTTGAAAAAGATCATCTATGTTCTTAAACTTAACCATCGTTGTAGTCGTTACCGCAGCATTCGTCTGCCAACCGTTTTCACTCATTCGATATCCCAAGTGATTCATTGTTATACCATTCAGAACTGAGCCTATATTGGGACGGCGTATGCTATCCACTAAATGCTCCCACTCTTCTGGTTTGACAGAAAAAGTCGCTGCCCACGTGTTGCGCCAGTTGTTCCATTTATTATAGGTAAAAGAAGGCGTAATATAAAATTGCACCATTTTTCTGTTTAACTGTAATTGATGATAAGTACTCATATTTGTATTACAACTATGCTGATAATAGTCAGTAGCATCAAAGCGATTTCCACTCGAAAGGAAACGCTCACTGCGAGTAATGTATTGATTATCGCTACCCACGTGTTCCACTTGGACATTACCATTTATCTTAAAACGCTCTTGATAATCATTCACAGAATAGTCCGCCCCAAAAGTCTTGGGTTTATTGAGGCCCTGTTGCAAAACCTCGGGTTTCCAGTCTCCATCTTGTCCCGGCTTACGCATTTCGTTGAGATTGTTCATATTCCCGTAGAAACACAGACGAGACTGACGCGTAAAGCGCATTGCAAACAATCGTGTCAAATATCGTTCTTTCGTTCCTTGTCCCGCATCAAAATTAGCAAGCCAGCCAATGCTGTATTCTTTCTTTAGATTGACATCCATCACAAACTTCTCATCCCCCGTTCTATGTCCGGCAAATTTACTAAGTTCACCTTGCTTCTCATATACCTTTACTGTCTTCACCGTATAAAATGGAAGATTTTGGAGCATCAATTCCTGTTTGTTATTGAAAAAGTCTTCGCCATTCAATAACAAACTCTCCACATATTTCCCGTTTACAAAGATTCTTCCATCTTCTTTTAGTTCCACACCTGGAAGTTGACGCACAAGAGCATCAAGCATAGATCCTTCTGGCAATTGAAAGGCATCCGCGTTATATACGAGAGTATCACCTTTATGAAAAAACTTCACCTTAGTTGCTTTTATCGTGGCTTCACCAAGTTTGTGCTCCATCTTGCGACTAAGTGCTACAGTCCCAAAATCGTAAACATTTTTACGCCCTTTCGGTTTGTAATCAATGTGCAGATCTTGTGATTCGTACCCAACATATCCGAAAGAGACGGTATACTTTCCAGACTTATTTGACATGGGGAATATCCAAGCAGGATAAGTATCAAGCACTTGAATATCTTTTACTACCATGCTGTCTATTACATTGCCGGAGGAGTCTTTGAGGAGAGCTTTGACATCACTCAACGCCTGCCCCGTCATACGATCCTTTATACCTCCATAAATATACTTATTCTTTGCACTCTGGGAAAAACTGATTGTGGGCAACAAACAAAGCTCTATTATTAACACCAATCTGAACACTCTCATGAATTTACATATAATCGTTAGCATAATTAAATTAACACATATTTAGCCGCCTCTATTATCTATTAATTTTTCGTACAATTAACACACAATTTCATCAATAATTCCAATAAAATGCTCATTTGTATTTTGCACGATTTTTGAACATCATAAATAAATGCTATATTTATAATCAATAAGTTAGAAGAAAGCACGCACAAGTTTCCTTCTTGCTTATGTAAAAGGGACATATCGTATCGCATTTGCTTGCAAACAAGATTTGTAATTTTCATAATATCCTTTTGATATATAGAAATTTAAATATAATGATAATATTATGCAATCGTATGAGTCGATTTTTAATCAGTATAATAAATATAGAATTTATCTTTATTGCATATAGTTATGATCTAAAGTTTTTTACTAGACTCTGCTGGACATGCATTGTCCAGCAGAGTAAAAATTTAGAAAAATAAAGATGAACCAGCTCCAGGGAAACCCATTGCTACAACTTTTGTGGAAGTCGGTGTGGGAGTCGGTGTGGGAGTAGCTGTTGGTTTGGTTGGACGTGTCGGTGGTGTACCAACACAACCATTTTGACAACCATTTTGCTTGGTACAAATAAATTGCCAGCTAGCTGAGAATTGGCCATCAGCAGTATCTAAGGCAACAAAGCCACCTTTTAGTTGGCCTTCTTTTGTTTCTTGGACTACAGGAATCCCCTGTTCCAAAGCGCTCAATACGCCATAATTTTTTTTAATTTTCATTTTTAAAAAATTTAATTATTAACACTTACCTAATTAGGCTTTAATAGCTTGTCCTTTTCGTTCTTAAAATATAATTTAAACGTCCATCAACAATATCGTACTTTTCCTTTTCAGAATAACCAAAGAGACAACCTTGAATAGTATCTGCTTCTAATTTTGTTTGAGAACATCCACCATGACAAATTGGATATATCTTACAACTCCGACAAAAGGAGTTCCCATATTTTATTGACATACGCTTGAAATATTTATCATTCCAAATAATTTGCCCATCTTCTGTCAATTTTCCTTCATTATTGTCAGATTTAAATTGGCGAGCCGTACATTTATAAACTAAACCATTATAATTTATTGTAGCTTGATTTTCAGCGTCGTCCCTGCAACGTTCTTTATTATACCTTTTTTCAACTCTTACTTGAAGTGATTTGCGGCTATACAACAAAGCTAAATCAATAGCTTTGTCTCTTATATTCTTAAAAGAAGATTCTTGCCAAACCTGTTGGAAATCAAAATATAAAAGTTTTTTCTCTTTCTCTGTTATATCAGCATATACATCTAGAACATCAATGAAACTATCAACACTCTCTCTAGTATAGTTAAAACGATTATTTACAATCATTCCAGAACTAAGAGTACCTTTTATGTTTTTAATAATACAATCATAAGTGTCAAATCCACTCGTCGTGTTTCGTATTTTATTATGTTCCTCCTTATTACCATCTATTGTTATTTGAAATACAGGATTATTCTTTAAATCCAATGATAATATTTGGTTACGCACATTTTCTGAGAGTAAAACACCATTAGTCGTAATGTCAATATATAAATTAACATCATTTTCAGCACATACGTCTCTTGAATATTTCATTATTGGCAACACCACATTATTAAATTCTAATAGCGGTTCTCCACCAAAAAAACTCAAAAAAAGATTATTAATCTGCTGATTACGCACCTTGCTATTAATAAACTTATAAACCCTATCAAGCAAAATTGGTTTCATGTTTGTATGTGGCTTATGCTCCTCATAACAGTACCAACAATGTAAGTTACAATTCATCGTTGGATAAATTGTAAGATAAAAAGTTGAAGAATCATTATCTTCCGTTTTCCATTTATTTATCAGATTATTCCATTCATCTGCAGCATTTTCCACTATCATACCCTTATTAACTAATGCCGTGTAGAGATCGGGATGTATCAATTGAATTTTTGATACATCCTTCTGATGTTCTTCAACCAAATTTGCAATCTCGGAATTTAATAGTACAATGCCATCTGTTGCCACATTGTACATAACCATTTTATCTTCTTTTAGAATCAAGAAGTTGTAATAACTATAATCCATTTTATTTTATTATTTTTTTAATTTTCATGCGCATCATTATATATAATGATGCGTTCATTGTCGGATTAACTAATGCATTGTTCCAATATTCTATATTTTGAGGAATATGCGTACTATTCTCCAACCATACTCTTATATTTAAAGGTACTTCATTATTATTGTACCCATATTTTAACAACCAGAGAAAATGAAAAGCAAAAGAAGTGGATGCTAAAGAACTATCGTTCTCTAGTATTTTTTTCGCAGCAACCTTTATTTTTTTTAGTTGGAAAGCATCATATGTATTTTGATAGCCATGTTTTTTTGCGTAATTAATTCTTGCAACATAATATGCAACATATCCACCCAATCCAAAACCTAATTCAGTATCATAAATAGTTTCTAACGATACATGTGAAAGTTGCAAATCGATTTTTTTTAGAATATATTCGATATCATCCTCCAATAAATTATTATCAGACAAATATATTAGCCCCCAACCAATCCCAGATAAACCATGATAAAAATTGAATGGCAAACCATTAGAATCAATATACGAATTAATATTAATCCATAAATCTTCCATAACGTTATCAATGCGCTTGGATTGATCGAATTCATTATAATAGCTTAGCCATAACAAAAGCCCCATTTTACCCTCACATAATCCGGCTTTTTCAGGAATATTTTTCAATAAGAAATCAGCAATTTTTGTCAATATACCATCATATCGTGGTATAAAATTATCTCTTTTAGACAACATTTTTCCTTGAAGATCGATTATAAATTGAAATTGCCTTTTAAAGATACCTTGATAATATGTTTTTAATTTCAACCATTTATCTTTTTCTTTACGAAATTTATTTAAAGCATAATGATATCCTATAATATTGTTCCTAAAAAAGAAGGCTAAATTGATTGCATGTAATGATTGAGGATATAGCAAATATGAGATAAGAAGTTCATTAAATATTTCCACCTCTTGATATCTTCTATAAGGAGAAGATTCCCTGTAAATATGACCAATAACAACATCTTTGACCAAGACACAACGCCCTCCTTCAAGCCAAGTTTTAATACTAATATACGCTTCATCACTACCATAATATAAAAGTCCATTAAGTCCCTGCAAATACTCCCAATATCTTTTGCTAGCTACATACCCAGCTCCTAAAATTGCGGGTATTATATCCTCTTTAGGATTATCAGTATATTCAAATGTATTCCATTGTATTTCCACTAATGATCGTCCCTTCATAAATGTAAAAAAAGCCCCAAAATTTTTACAACATCCCGGATAGTCTGATACAACACCATTTTCTTTCTGTAATGCCTTACCTTGACAACATAAAACTTGTCTATCATTTTTCAGAAGCATCGAAACCAGCTTTTCGTCCCAATCATTTGAATAAAATCGCATATGACCATCTAATAAAATGAAATACGGCGTTTTGCAAAGTTGTACGCCCAAGTCTCGAGATGCAGCAACACCTTTTCGTTGTTTGTTAAATACATAATACACGTCATAATCCATCAATTCCTGCTCATACGCATATCCATCTGTCGATAAGTCATTAATGGTAATAATATCCACCTTAGAATCAACTGTTTGTCTAATACTTTTTACAGTGTTTATAACTTCTACGCCTTCATTTAAAAATGGAATTATCACAGTCAAATATTTTTTTGAAACTTTTATTTCAGGAATTAAGCATTTTGGAGAATTCTTACTTGCTATCCAACTTTGTAAATCAGAAACTACTCTTGTTACAGATTCTATTTGAATATCTGCGTGTATAGAACTTGTTTGACTTGGTAAAACTCTATATCTAACCAAAACTTCTGGAATATTTTCCAAATGAAGGCCTAGTTTTAGCATATCAGTCCAGAATCCATAGTCATCAGCATATATATATAGTCTCTTGTATAAAAGATGATTTTTGATTATTGTCTCTCTTCTAAGCATTGACGTAGAATTACAAATATAGTTTGCATTTAGAAAATCATTTGCAGTAAATTTATGCCCAGCCCAATGTTTTATTTTATCTTCAATATTACCAAAACATATTGCATCACCACCTAATACATCTATTTCAGGGTGTTGCTCCATATATTCATATTGAATTTTTAATCGGTTAGGCATCATAATATCATCATGATCAATTCTCGCAATGTATTTTCCTTTAGCTTCATAAAGCATTCTATTTTCGGTACCAATAAAATCATGTTTACATCTAACAAGACGAATACGCAAATCATGATAACTCTCAATTATCTCACATGTATTATCTTCTGATTCATCGTCACCAATAAGCAATTCAAAATTCTGGAATGTTTGTTCTAAAATGCTATCAATAGTCTCTCGTATAAAAGCTGCTGCATTATATGTAGTAACTATAACTGAAATAGGTATCTGAGATTTATTATCCATCTTTCTTTTTAATATTATACAACATCAATATTCAAATATATAAACCTTCTTTGCTTATAACCATATTCTTCTCGAAATTATATACTGGAAAGCACCATAACAATTGTGCTCTGTATGTTTTTCATTACGTATTCATTTACGTTTTTGCAAAAATATAAAGAAATCAGTCTACGTTGCATCACAAAAACAAACAATTTTGCATACATTTGTATGCATTTTAGGTTAAACTTTGTTATTTTTATGTTGTAAAACAAGTAAAGTCATCGTTTATAATAAAAACAGCACCGACCCTATTGGTTTTGTCTACTTATTATATAAACATCAATTCCAGAAGCCCAAAACTTAATGCCATTGGTCTTTTCTCAAATAAAATAGCTCTTCCTCTTTTGAAGTTATTTTTGTTCAATTTTTTGAAGCCACACAGACACTGCGTATTCTTTGAAAGAAGAAGAAAACACGCATGACCGTTTTTTGATGATTCAAAACATGGAAAGTTCTATTGTAGAATTATGAGCAAAGTAATCATTTGATATTAAGCTTTTAAACAACTTATTTATTACTAAAGTTCCGTGAAAGACGACTTCTTGTTTAAGATAATCCAGAACAAAACAAGTATTCCCTAAATTAAGTATCTCATCTTTACTTTTTCTTCTTCGGTTGCACATTCAAACGATAAATCACATGCAGCATGACGTAACGCGGCACCACATTATAACGCGTTTCCGTCCTGCCTTGCGCATTCACAGAACGATAGATGTTCGATAATTTTCCCAGAATGTCAAAGCCATCCACAAAACACGTCAGATTCCCGTTCAGGAACGTCCGACTCAAACGCGCATTCCAGACCAAATCGTTCGTGTTCATCGACTTTAATTCATAACCGCGACGACTGAACATCGTCAAATCCGTACTCATTTGTAGTTTTAACGGCAAATTCCACAGTCCCGTCACTCCATACCGGAAATCCCATACGTTCATATTTTGGAAGTTTGCTCGTCCACTCGTAATGTCTGACCAAGCCACTTTCCCTTTCAATCCTACTGTGTTTTGTCCTATCTTATATTTCAAACTTGCCTCTTCTCCCAGATTCCATGTTTTCACTACACTGCGCTCTACGCCGAGTCCATCTGTTGTTCCCGTCAAATCCACATTGTGCAAATAGCCATAACTGGTGTGGGTGTCCAATGTCAACATCTCTTTTTTGTCTATATCGCGATTATAATCCGTTTGTCCACTGATGTCCCAATTTCCATTCACGTTATCAGGTTGTGTAGTTCGAATTCCCGTTTTTGTATCGTACACGAAACCCATTGCCAAGGCATTACATACATACCGATAATATAAACGTGATGTAAACCTGTTGTCATACTTTATAACATTTCGTCTATATTCCGCAATCAAGCTATGCGTACTCGTATTTTTTAAACACGAGTTACTCAATGTAATATTCAAAGGATCTACGTCATCCTTAATATTCAAACGATAAAACAACGAAGGTGACGACCATTTTAATTTGTAAGAAATCCATTCTTGATGATTCCCCTTATTCGGACTACAGTCAATTTTAAATTCAGGATTAATAAATACCAATTTTCGGGTCAATATGGTGTCAATTATATTTCGGCGATAATTTAGCTTGTTCGACGTGATATCTAAAGGTATTTCAAAAGTAAATCCCATTTGATGGTTTTTGCCAACATTAATGTGCTTTTCAATATGCAACCAAGGTTTTACGAGATCGTCATTTGTTCTGCTAAAATAACTATTTCTTGCATCAATAACCATTTGTAGTGAATCGTAATCGGAAGGTAAATCTGTTAATTTTTTATGGTCTGCATATCCCCAATATTCCAATTTCTGTAAATCAAAAAGTTGCCTGTCGCGTGAACTGTATTGATGAGCATAATCCAATTGCATGAAAATTGTAGTCTTCCATAGAAAAACTGTGTAATCAACGCTTCCTCCTAATACATAATTTTTATCAGGAGTTTTCCGGTAACGATGAATATAGTCTGGTTGTTTTACACTATCTGCCGGATAATCTATATATTGTTGCTCCATATATTTAGCATTCTGCTTGTTATAATTCCAATTAAAAGCAAAACTGAATGATTTTTTGGGGAACCACATTCCTGCTTGACCGTTTGTTTGCCATTCATAATCATCCTCATGACCTCTTGCTTGAGTCCTATTAAGAAACCTATTGAAAAAGCGACTTGCAGACGTTGCTGTCAAAATGTGTTGAAGTTGCCCATCGTCTCCAAGTGAATCATTCGCGACATTCATTTCAGCTTGCTCTATCAATGATTTGGAATGATAAGTTCGATAACTCATATGGGCATCAATATCAATGTTTGCAACTTTAATCAATCTGTTTTTACCTCCTATACCGTAATGAAACTTATTTATTGTTGACCACTGCGTTTCATTCGTATGATATTGCGATTCATTCGTTCTATACATATTTCCAGCAGGAAGAAATGATATATAATTTGTCTGAGTATCATTATTTCCGCGTATGTTATTCACCACATTAGATGTATTAAAATTCCACTGATCATACATATCTTCCACATAAAAATCTGCTCCCGTCTTACGAATTTGTTGCAAACCAGCATATATAATTTCAGGTTTCCAATCACCAGAAGAACCTGGACGTCGTGTATCGTTTATATTATTCATATTTCCAAAAATACTTAATCGAGAATGGTTTGAAAAACGAAGTCCAAACAATCGCATCAAATAACGTTCTTTTGTTCCTCCAGAAGCCTCTATATTTGATAGCCATCCTATCATATACTCCCTTTTCAGTAATACATCCATAGCTAAAGGTTTTTTCTCTGTTTTTGAAATAGTAGGAATTTGATGTTCATAGACTTTGATATTCTTCACCATATATGCAGGTAAATTTTCCATCAAAATATTCCGATCTCCTCGAAAAAAATC
>JAQVXN010000047.1 GCA_028709135.1 Bacteroidaceae bacterium
ATTATTCTATATCATTTGTTTCGTAGCACTAAGGTAGGTGAATTTTCTGACATGGCCAAGTGTTTGTAGACTTTTATCTATCAGGCACTTGTGCTTTTTGCAAATAATAACGCTGCGGAATTAAGGTTTATAACCAAAAATATAACAGAAAAGATGAATAACAAAAAGAAAGCCGCTCTATTTTCTATTTTTGCCGGATTCTTCCTGACTTCATTGAAATTTGCGATTGGAATCATGACTTCGAGTCTTGGCATTTTGTCGGAAGCGCTTCATTCCTTGCTTGATCTTGTTGCTGCAGCAATTACATATATCTCGGTTAGCATTTCCGATAAGCCGGCGGATAAAAATCATAATTATGGACATGGCAAAGTCGAGAATCTATCGGCTTTCATGGAGTCCATTTTGTTGGTCGTGGCTAGCTTTTGGATTGTTTATGAAGCCGTTTCACGACTTGTGTCCGGTCACCAAAATGTTGAGATTACGATTTGGAGTTATGTCGTTGTCATTGTGTCGATGGTAGTGGATTTTAGCCGCTCCAGAAATTTGTCAAAGGTAGCAAAAACCAGTAACAGCCAGGCTTTGGAGGCTGATGCCATTCATTTTTCTACGGATATTTTGAGCTCCGGTTGTGTCCTTTTAGGCTTGGTTTTAGCTAATTTCGGATTTTTCGTAGCTGATGCCATTGCTGCTATCTGTGTTTCTTTTATTATCTTATATATAGCTTACGGGATGTGCAAAAAGGCTATAGATGTATTATTGGATAAGGTGCCTGAGGGACTTACGGAATTAGTGGAAGCTCAATTGAAATCAAATCCAAACATTCAGCGCTTTCATAACTTGAGAATAAGGACGGCCGGTGCTAATACGTTTATAGAAGTAAATGTACATTTTTTGCCGGAATTGAATCTACACGATACGCATATTCTATGTGATGAAATAGAAAATGGAATTAGACAAGTTGTGCCAAAATGTGAAATAACTGTGCATGAAGAACCTAATGAGTGAAAATCTTCTCTCAAAAGATCGTACGTTGTTTTATATTTTTCATATCTTTGCAACAAGTAGGCTACATCACGAATAGAAATAGCTGGAGACAGAGTCTGTCATCGGCGTTTTGTAAGCTTCCGTGATATGAAATGATGCCGCTTCCTTGTCGGCCTTAATCAATAATAACAAACATAACAATAAAATGATGAAACGTTTTGCCTTCATGCTTCTTTTCTGTGCGCTACTTTTTTCATGCAAAGAAGATATGTCCAAGCCTTTAGTGCTTAACGAAATTTGCGGGAAGGAGTTTCCGAATAATGAATGGATAGAAATTTACAATCCCACAAACGAGGTGGTAGAATTAAAAGGATATTATTTGATAAAAATTGATGAGAACGGCATTGATTATATTATTTACAAATTTAATGGTGGACAATTGGCACCGAAGCAGGTAATGGTGGTTTCATCTTTGCAGAAAGAGCTCCGCCGGGGTATTTCGCGTAAAAAGGAATTAGGAGTGGAACTGGTTGCTCCCGATGATAAAACGGTGGATGATTTCTATCGTGACGAAGAAGTTGGTGAACATGCCCATCCGGTGGATGGCAGTTATGCGCGCATTCCGAATGGTACTGGACATTGGGCTGTTGTGAAGCATGCTTCTCGCGGAGAATTGAATCCCAATGATGCTGAAATTGTAGATGAGGGCTTGAGTGAGTTGGGCGAAGAACCATAGTTTGCAAATGTCTTACTACCAAATAATTACAAAGAAGATGGAACTGTTAAAAACGAATCACAACATTTTTGAAAATATATTTGACTTGTTTCAAAATATATTTGACTTGTTTTTCACAAGATCCTACTTCTTTTTTAGGGGATTGATTTTATGAATTTTGAAAGAGATGTTTGGA
Organism: Bacteroidaceae bacterium; assembly: GCA_028709135.1. Classification (GTDB taxonomy): domain Bacteria; phylum Bacteroidota; class Bacteroidia; order Bacteroidales; family Bacteroidaceae; genus UBA6382. Next base: position 1,896 of record JAQVXN010000047.1, read on the forward strand.
CGTCAGATTTAGATCAATGTAATGAGAAGAAGTGTTTGCTCAGCGTAATAAAACGGAGATGAACATTCTTTTACGTGCTATTTTTTTTATATCTTTGCCTGCAATAGGTTTGTTTACCTAATAGCAACAGGTTTGTAGAGAAAAAGCCTGTCGTATTGAATACAAAAGAATCAGAGAAAATGAAAATGTCGCAACTATATGAACTCTTTTTGAGTCATCCCGAAGTGACAACGGACAGCAGACGCTGCTGGCCGGGTTCTTTGTTTTTCGCTTTGAAAGGCGATAAATTTGATGGGAATGGCTATGCAAGTGCAGCGTTAAGCAAGGGCTGTGCTTATGTTGTCGTGGACGATCCTGACGTGGTTGTCACAGGTGATGAACGTTATATCCTGGTGAAGAATGTATTGGAAACTTTGCAGCAATTGGCACAAGAGCATCGTAAACATTTTAGCTATCCTGTTCTGCAAGTGACGGGAACAAATGGAAAAACCACAACAAAAGAACTCATCACTGCTGTATTGAGAAAAAAATATAATGTGCAGGCGACGTTAGCCAATTATAATAACCATATTGGCGTACCTAAAACCCTGTTGCGGTTGAATCGCGGAAATCGTTTTGCTGTAGTGGAAACTGGAGCAAACCATCCCGGAGAAATCAAGGCTCTCTCAGAGATCGTGGATCCTGATTATGGTCTGATCACGAACGTGGGCAAGGCGCACTTGGAAGGTTTCGGCTCATTTGAGGGCGTTATCCGTACAAAGGGCGAACTTTATGACTATTTGCGCAAAAAAGATTCGGGTTGTATCTTCTTAGACGGTGACAACCCTTATCTGGGGAAAATTTCTGATGGGTTGAAAATCATAAAATATGGTGTGCCGGGACATAAAGACTATTTGGTGGAAGGTGAAGTTGTGAATTGTAATCCCTATCTGCATATGCACTGGCGTAAGGTCGGCGATATGAATTGGCAGGAAGTGGAAACAAAACTAATTGGTACGTATAATCTGCAAAACGTACTGGCGGCAGTCTGTGTGGGTACTTATTTCGGTGTTGCTGCGGAGTATATCTGTGCAGCGCTCAAACACTACATACCGAAAAACGATCGTTCGGAATTGCGGACCACAGCATCTAACCGTCTGATTGTAGATGCCTATAATGCAAATCCTACCAGTATGAGTGTGGCATTGTCCAATTTTAAAGCGATGCCCGAAGAACATAAGATGGTCATTCTTGGCGATATGCGCGAATTAGGATCTGTATCTGACGATGAACATCAAAAAATTGTGGACTTTCTGAAGAATGCTGGTTTTGAGAAGGTTTGGTTAGTCGGTGAAAATTTTAAAAAGATCGGAAGCGAATTTCAGTGTTTCAATGATGTAGAAGAGGTTAAGGAGTTTCTGAAATTAAATTCTTTGAAAGATTATCTTATATTGATAAAGGGTAGCAATGCAACCCATCTCTCAGTATTGCCTGATTTATTGTAAACAAATCGACCTGTAGGAGACTGCGTGTAAGCTTTAAAGGTCATAAATATTCATCAAACATTTTTTACAAGAATGCAAGATTTCATTATTGCGGAAAATATTGTAAAGCGATTTGCGGAACATACTGCCCTTGATGGCGTGAGTATTCGTGTGCCGCGTGGTAAGGTATTCGGGTTATTGGGACCTAATGGAGCTGGTAAAACAACTCTTATTCGCATCATCAACCACATCACTATGCCTGATGAAGGAACGGTGACTTTTGATGGCCATGACTTGCGGGCTGATGACATGCTGTCTATCGGCTATTTACCGGAAGAACGAGGGCTGTATAAGAAAATGAAAGTAGGTGAGCAAGCTATATATTTGGCTCGCTTAAAAGGACTTTCGGAACACGAGGCACGTAGGCGGCTGAAAATATGGTTTGAGAAACTCGGCATTATGGGCTGGTGGAATCGTAAGTTAGAAGAACTTTCTAAAGGAATGCAGCAAAAAGTGCAGTTTATAATTACAATATTGCACGAACCTCCTTTGCTGATTTTTGATGAACCTTTTAGTGGATTTGACCCTGTGAATGCAGAAATTTTGAAGAAGGAAATTTTGGAACTGCGTGATAAAGGACATACCATCCTGTTTTCTACTCACAACATGTCTTCGGTTGAAGAAATCTGTGATGATATAGCCCTAATCAATCATTCTAAAGTCGTACTGCAGGGACCTGTGGATGAAATCCGCGAACGTTATAAAAATAATACTTACCGCGTAACAATCCCCGCGCAAGTATCCTTCTTCGAACAGTCTGTATGCGAGGTGCTGGGAGAAGAAACAAAAGGTAAGGAAAAAGTTCTAACGGTACGAAAACCTGAAGGGGAAACAAATTCGCAGTTACTTTCACACTTGGCCGAACAAGTCGAAATTCTTGGTTTTGAAGAGTGCCTGCCTTCAATGAACGACATTTTTATCCGTGTGGTGGCTGATAATGAACTACATTAAACACAGACGACGATGAGTAAAATTTGGATAATTATACAGAGAGAGTTTTCAGTTAGGGTGAAGAAAAAGTCTTTTATCATCCTGACCATTTTGATGCCGTTCCTAGTGGCAGCGCTGGTGTTTGTACCCGCACTATTGGCCAATATGAAAAGTGGTGAAAAAAATACGGTAGCTCTGATCGATGTGACGAATCATTATGTCTCGGTATTGAAAGATACAACGGATATTCATTTCGTATATGAAACAACGATGAAGAAGAGTTTTCAGCAGGATGGGAGCCCATATGACGCGGTAGTGTTTATTAAAGGTGATTTGACACATCATCCAGATGCAGCAACGATTTATTCGAGAGGCGAGGTGCCACATGCTGTAGAAGAATATGTAAATGACAAATTGACTGAAAAAATTCGCAATGACAAGCTTAGTGCGTATCAATTTAAGGACATCAAACAGGTTGTTGCTGACGCGGAAACGAAATTTTCGGTAAAGACAGCACGTTGGGATAAAAACGGAAATACTACAGTTTCTTCATCGGATATTGCAGGTGTTGTTGGCCTTGTGTTTTCACTGTTTATATACATGTTTATTTTGAGTTATGGTGGCATGGTGATGCAGGGTATTGTAGAGGAAAAGACAAACCGAATAGTCGAAATTATGGTGTCATCTGTAAAACCGTGGCAACTAATGATCGGAAAAATTACAGGAGTGGCTCTTGTGGGGCTGTTTCAATTTGTGATATGGATACTGATGTTGACGTCTATTGTGGCAATTGCCGGAAGCGTCTTTGGCGTGGCAAGTACAGGGGCAATGCCTATGGTTGGTGGAATGAGCTCTGAAATACCTCAAGTTGCGGGTTTGGAATGGTTGCATATCATTCAAGGTATGAATTTTGTTGAAATTATCGTGCTTTTCATATTGTATTTTATTGGGGGATACTTGTTGTTCGCTTCCATCTTTGCAGCTATCGGGGCGAGTATCAATGAACAGCAGGATGCACAGCAGTTTATGATGCCTATTGTTTTGATTTTTATTTTTGCACTTTATGCGGGTATGTTTTCTATCCAAAATCCTGATGGGCCCTTGGCTCTTTGGTGTTCGTTTATTCCGTTTACGTCTCCGGTTGTCATGATGGTGCGCGTTCCGTTTGATTTGCCATTGTGGCAAATTATACTTTCGTTGGTGGTGCTTTATGGCACGTCAGCACTTATTATCTGGTTCTCATCCAAAATTTATCGGGTAGGCATCCTGATGTATGGAAAGAAGCCCACTTTTAAGGATATGATGAAATGGCTCAATTATAAATAATAAGTAGATTTTTAGTATAAAATTTTCATCAGGGTTGCCATAAATATTTTGGCAGCCCTGATGACGTATAATGTGGAGATGATGCTAAGTAAAAGGACTTCTACAGGAATCGTTTGTTAGAAAAAAAACGTAAGTTTGTACTTCCAAAAAAACTTGTGATGATGAATTATCATGCGTTGAGTAAATTCCATTTTTGTCCAGTTTGTGGCTCCGATCATTTTGAAATAAACGATTTCAAATCAAAAAGATGCGCAGACTGTGGTTTTGTATTCTACTTGAATACCAGTGCGGCTGTTGTTGGCATAGTGTTAAACGACAAAGGGAAATTCTTGGTAACCCGTCGTGGATTGGAACCTGCGCGTGGTTTGTTAGATTTACCTGGTGGTTTTGTAGATATGGGAGAAAGTTTAGAGCAGGCATTATGCCGTGAAATGGAGGAAGAAACCAGCCAAGAGGTAATATTTCAGAAATGGTTGTTCTCTCTACCTAATATATATAGGTATAGTGGGTTGGATGTCCCAACAACGGATAATTTTATGCTTTGCACGATGATGCATCCTGAAGATGTTGAACCGCATGATGATGTTTCTGAATTGTTGTGGCTTTCGCCGAGAGAGTTGCAAGTGGAAGATTTTGGATTACAATCTGTTCGTATGGCCATTCCGCATCTTTTAAAAATGTTTGGATGAACTTTTATTGAGAACGTGTAAGGATGATGCGTATTGTTAATAAATATAAAGCAAAACGAACACCTTTGAAATACAAAATGACAAAAATAGAAGTCGAAAATGGAAAATCTGTATGATTTAGGTGCAAAATAGATACTTAAAACGCAGAATGAAGCATTTAAAACTTACATGGATAAATTAAGGTAGGAAAATATAAGCTTATTTAGCATGAGTATCTATCAAAATGACAATTTTTACCGTGAAAAGTAGCATTTTATATGCTAAAATGTAATTTTCTTGAAATAAAGTAGAGGAAAAGCTTCTACGAATTGAAAAAGTTGATTAATTTTGCCGAAACTATCCGTTAAAACTTTGTTAAAGTTGAAGCGAGTAGTAACAGCAAATAAGGGGAAAAAGACGAAAAAGGCTCCCTGTGAAATAGGGAAGAGACCTTTATAGTTTAATGCAATACAAGTGCAACAATAATTAGTTTCAATAAGTGATAAATGAAAAGATTCGTGTTAGTTTTCGCATGCTTGCTCATGATAGTAGGCAGTGCAATGGCTCAAGGCCGCAAAGTGACCGGTGTTGTCACAGACGCGGCTAACGGAAATCCGTTACAGGGCGTTCGCATATTTGTGAACAAAACCTCAGTTGGCACAGTTACTGACGCTAAAGGCGTTTTTCAGTTGTCTGTACCCTCTCAGCACAAGATGCTGACTGCTAGCTTTGTAGGCTACAAGACGTTAGAAGTTCCGGTTAGTACATCCATGAATATCAAAATGGAAGTAAACCAGAAAATGCTTGATGAAGCTATCGTCGTGGCTTATGGAACAGTCAAAAAGTCAAGTTTTACCGGTTCTGCATCAGATGTAAAATCGGAAGAAATTAGCCAGCATGTTACCTCTAATGCGGTAAATGCAGTTGTTGGTAAAGTTGCAGGTTTGCAGGCCTCTTCTACATCTGGTGATCCGGGTAGTGCTCCTACAATTCGTATCCGTGGTATTGGTTCTATGACTGCTGATGGTTCTGCTCCTCTTTATATTGTGGATGGTGCTCCTACCGAACTCGGAATTAACAATATTAATCCACAAGATATTGAATCCATTTCAGTCTTGAAAGATGCTGCCGCCAGTGCCATTTATGGTGCTCGTGGAGCAAATGGCGTTATTATTGTAACTACGAAGAGAGCTAAGAAAGGCCAACCTGCAAAAATTACATTAGATGCTAAATTTGGTTCTAATTCTCGTCTGGTTCCGCAATACGATGTTATTTCTGATCCTGCTGAATATTATGAAACGCAATATAGAGCCATGTACAATTCGATTGCCTATCATGGCGGTACTGCTGCGCAGGCTTATGCTTATGCCAATACTAATTTACTTGATCGTAATAATGGTGGCCTTGGTTATTTGGTTTATACTGTACCAAAAGGCGAAAATCTGATTGGTACAAACTTTAAACTTAACCCACATGCCACGTTAGGTTATACGGATGGTACATATACTTATCGTCCTGATAATTGGTATGATGAAACTTTCCATAATTCATTCCGTCAGGAATATAATGTTTCTATCAGTGGTAGTGAAGGTAAATTGAGCTATTATACCAGTTTGGGATATTTGAACGATGGCGGTTTTGTGGCCAATTCACGTTATCAACGTTATACCAGCCGTACGAACATAGATTATCAGGCTAAAAGCTGGTTGAAGTTTAGTACAAACATGGGCTTTACGCATAACTATACTCAGAAACCTTCTTATGGCACAACTTGGGGAAGTTCTGGCAACTTGTTCTATGTAGTAAATAATATTGGCCCGATTTATCCATTGTATGTTCGCGATGCACAAGGAAATATTATGACTCAAGGCGGTCGCAAGGTTTATGATTCTAATCAAACAGGTTTTTCTCGTCCTTCAATTGTTGGAAATGCTGTTCGTGATAATGAATTTGATTACGAAAAACATTATACGGACATTTTTACAGGACAATGGCAAGCTGTGTTAACTCCTGTAGAGGGACTTTCATTAACAGCAAATCTATCTCTCCAATCTTATAACACTCGCGTAGGTAGTCTTAGTAGCACGTTTGCGGACGGTAGTTCTGTCGACGGAATGGCTGATGTTTCACAGAACCGTACATTTGGCGTGAACCAGCAGTATCTTGCTAATTATACCAGAACTTTTGCAGATGTTCATAATGTTTCTATTTTAGGTGGTTATGAACAGTATAAGGTTAAAGATCAGTATTTGGAAGGTTCCAATGATCATCTGTATGACCCGTATATTGGAGAGCTGGACAATGCACTTGGCTCTTTAAAGAGAGTTGCCTCTTCCTATAGCGATAATTTGATGCGTGAAGGTTTTTTGGGGCGTGTACAGTATGATTACTCCGGTAAATACTTTGGTAGTGCTTCGATTCGTCGTGACGCTTCTTCCAAATTTGCTCCAGGCCATCGTTGGGGTACTTTTGGTTCTATTGGTGGTGCATGGCAAATTAATAAGGAGACTTTTATGGAACCCTATACTTGGGTTGATCTCTTGAAACTTAAATTAAGTTATGGTGTACAAGGTAATGATGCCGGTATGGATGACTATGCTTATGCCGACAAATATACCACTTCTTATAATACGCAGACCAATGAGTACAGTATTAAAATGACTCAGAAAGGCAATAATAATCTGACTTGGGAAAGCAATAAGGAAATCAATGTCGGTGTTGAATTTGCTCTTTTCAAAAATCGTTTGAATGGAAGTATTGAGTTCTACAATCGTAAAACTACGGATTTGCTCTATAATAAAACCTTGCCCTTGAGCTCCGGTATAAGTGTTTCTACTTATCCCGTGAATGTTGGTGCTATGGTGAATCGGGGTCTTGAAATTTCTTTGGACGGTACACCGTATAAAGATGAAAACATTGAATGGAGCCTAAACTTCAATATGACAACAAATCATAATGAAATTACAAAACTGGATCCTTCTGTAGCAAAAAATGGTATTAAAACTTCCAGTTACATTTTGCGCGAAGGCGGTTCCTATTTGGAGGCCTATATGGTGAAATATGCCGGTACAAACAAAGCTACAGGTGAAGGTCTTTATTACATGGATGTAACAGATGATAAAGGAAATGTTACGGGGAGAACTACCACAACAGATTTGACGAAGGCTACACTTTATGATTTGGGTACTACACTTCCTAAAGTTTCCGGAGGTTTTGGAACCACATTTAAAGCTTATGGCTTTGATTTAAGTGCACAATTTAGTTTCCAATTAGGTGGAAAGATCTATGATGGTCAATATCAGGCTTTGATGAATGATGGCCTGTCTGCAGGTAGTGCCATGCATAAAGATCTTCTGAAAGCATGGAGCCCGGAAAATCCTACCAGTAATATTCCACGTTTGAGTACGGCAGCTCCCGATGATCCCGGTTCCGGTTCACAGACTCCGATCGATCGTTTCTTGACAAGCTCTAACTATTTATCTTTGAATAATATTACATTAGGTTATACGTTGCCTAAGTTTATCGTTCGTCAGATTAAACTTGATAATATTCGTGTTTATTTGGCAGCAGAGAACCTCTTCCTTCTCACCAAACGCAAGGGTCTTGATCCGCGTTACGGTATTTTTGAATTGCAGAATAGTATGACCGCAGGTACGGGCCTTGCTTCTGGTAGCTATGCCAGCATGCGCAGTGTAACTGCTGGTGTTTCAATTTCTTTCTAAATGTAAGTACAATAAATTGAATAACAAGATAAAGATATGAAACTATATAAGATTTCTTTTTTGATGCTTGGTGCC
>JAQVXN010000048.1 GCA_028709135.1 Bacteroidaceae bacterium
CAGCTGAAATGTCTATTCCCCAGACAGAGGCTTTTGGGAAAGCCAATTGAAGAGAAATGGCGATGCATCCGCTTCCGGTTCCGGCATCAACGATAGTAGGTGCCGGAACAGAGGCATGGTTTTGTATAACGAGGTTGACAAGTTCTTCCGTTTCTGGTCTGGGAATTAGAACACCGGGTGCAACCTGAAATGAGCGGCCCAAGAATTGGGACTGTCCTGTGACATATTGTACAGGCTCGTTATGGCGTAGACGTTGCAGTATTTGTTTAAGCAGATTTTTTTCTTTGTCATCTAGCGTGCGGGCTGTTCCTGCATATGCTTGTACCATGGAAATTCCGAAGTAGTGTTGTGCTACTTCGCGAGCAATTGCCGTGGCTTCTCTGACTTCGTAGTTCGTTTTGAGCTGCTCGCGTATATAAACGATGATGTTACTGAAACTTTCCATATTATATCTAAATGTGGTCTCATATTTTGAACCATACGAATATAGTAAAAAAAATACAGAGATGCATTGATAAGATGAAAAATCCTATTTGTGAGAATTGATGGGATGGACTTCTTTATCTGGGCGATAAATAAGAAAGATAGTGGGAGTTTTATGTAGTTCCGGAAAAGAGGTTTTGCTCCACTCTTTAATTGTTTGGGTACGGATAAATTCGTTTGGGCTCGTGATGTCAGCTGCAATGCAGAGGCGGGTTTGTGGATGGCAATTATTCAGAAAATCCTTGCAGATTTGAGCATTGCGATAGGGCGTTTCAATAAATATCTGTGTTTGGTTTTCCGAATAGGAACGGGCTTCAAGTTTTTTTATGGTGGCGGCACGCTGATTTTCTGCAATAGGTAAATATCCGTTAAAGGCAAAACTTTGTCCGTTAAATCCTGATCCCATCAAAGCCATTAGAATAGAAGAGGGACCAACAAGTGGAATAACTCGGAAGCCTTTTTGCTGAGCAATAGCGACGATGTCGGCTCCCGGATCTGCAATAGCTGGACAGCCTGCTTCTGAAATGATGCCCACTGACTGTCCTTGTTCCAATGGTTTCAGGTAATTCTGAAATAATGCCGCATCAGCATGTTTTCCCATGGGGTAGAAAGAAAGTTGATCAATATCGATAGACTGATCAATTGTTTTTAGAAAACGTCGTGTTGTTCTTTCTTCTTCTACAATGAAATGGTGAATTTGAAGAATAATATCGTGATTAAAGGCGGGAAAAACTTGTGATGGCGTTGTTTCACCCAAAGAGGAGTGAATAAGATAAAGTGCAGTTTCCATTTGGTTTATTTCATCGTGTATCCGGCGCCGTTGAATATATCCATAGAATTCTCGTTGTCAAGTAAATTACTAATAGTATATTGTGGATGCAGTTTCATATATCGGGCTACAATCGTGATGCCAGCAAAGAGTTCCGCATTATGTTCACTGTGTAAGGATGCTTCTTCTTTTTCAGATTTGCCGAGCATGAAGCCACGAACGCGATCATCGTTTTTGGCGAGAAGGTTCTTCCTCGTTAGGAGGGTTCGGGATATTGTTGGCCAATTACTCTCCCATTCGGCTTTGTCGGTGTTAATATTTTTATAGAGTCCTTCTAAATATGTTTCGCCAACGATTTGAGAGGTAATCCAATTAAGTTTTCCCAGATGAATCATCATGTCGAGTGTAGAAGCATGAGGTCCATGAGGTATGGGAAATTTGCTTTCTAACCAAAGTTGAATACAATCCGGCACAATGCGATGTTGCTCCATTTGCTGGATTTGACTTTTAAGGAATATCTTTTTGTAGGGAGCGTAATCGGCCCCCATATATTTATCAAGGCTAATGCCTAAAATGCTGTCTCCTACAACCAAACTCTGATTGAATCCGGAAATCTGTGTGTAGAAATGCGGTATGGAAATGGATGGCTTTTCTTGCTGCAGTTTTCCGAAAGACTCCTTTAAATCTTTAGCTAATTGGCCTAAATTATCATATTTTTTTTCAACGTCGTATACGAGTCTTTTGCGCGCAGGATTGCTCGTAAAATAGTCTTGCATTTTGTAAACGATGTTAGAATCTTTCACGGAACCAATGCGCAAAACGTCCTCAATCAATATTTTGGTTTCTTCAGGGGAGTTCATGGCCATTTCTTCCATCGTGATCGGACTGCCGTTGATAATAAAATCAGCTTGCATTTTGTCCATCCTCGTGATTGAAACTGCATCTGTTTTTGATGCATTCTCCAAACTCGCCTTCTGTATTCTAGAGCAGGAGACAAGTAAAAAAATAAAGGTCAAGATGAAAATAGGATGTTTCAATTTACGAGCAGAGTGATAATTTGTGCAAATGTACATTTAATTTTTTTATACACAAAATGTTCCTTGCGATTTTTAGACCCAATCACTAAACCTATGTTTATGCCGAAAATAGAAAGCAAATAATAAACTACTGTTGCGGAGTTCGGGAATGTGTTCTGTGACAGTCTTTCTGAGGTTTTCCTCGCGGATGTTATCGTATTCATGGCGGATGTGATTGAATTCATAACGCGCACGAATAACGGCTAATGCATCATTACGTTGCCCGCTAAGTAACATTTTGCATGCCGCCAAATGATCCAGAAAATAGCGAGCCAAGAGTACAAAAGTCAATTGCCCGGTAGGCATATTCTTATGGAGCATAAGTAAATTATTGCGAAAATTAAGAAAGGTTTTCTTCGGATTACTCTTGCTGAGTGTGCCTCCTCCAACATGGTAGACCGTACTTTGTGGAATGCAATAAATTTCATGACCGCGGCTGCGCAGCCGCCAGCAAAAGTCTATTTCTTCCATGTGCGCAAAAAAGCGTCGGTCGAGTCCCCCTACCTCTTTATATATAGCGGTTCTCACCATAAGGGCAGCACCTGAACCCCAAAATATAGCGCATGGCGTGTCATATTGACCTTCATCTTTTTCTACAACTTCCATCATGCGTCCCCGACAGTAAGGATAACCTAAATAATCTAGGAAGCCTCCGCAGGCACCGGCGTACTCAAAATGATCACGTTGTTTCTCACTCAGCAGTTTCGGTTGGCAGGCTGCTACTTTGGGATGACTTTCCATAAATGTTAATAGGGGTACCAGCCAATCTCGTGTTACTTCCACGTCGTCATTGAGAAGTAAGGCGTATGGGGTTTCTATCTTTTCCAATGCTTTGTTGTAACCTTCCGCAAAACCGTAGTTCTTCTCAAACGGAATGACTCTAATCGTCGGGAATTCTTCTTTGAGCATTTCCAAAGAATCGTCTGTAGATCCATTGTCGGCTACAATGACTTCGGCTTCTGCGGAATGCTCCACAACCGAAGGGAGAAAACGCCGCATCATGGCTGCGCCGTTCCAATTTAGGATGATAACTGATATTTTTTTTTCTGTCATGATTCTATGATTTTTCCAATCAAAGCAGAATAGTCTTGATTGAAATCTTCCAAAAGTACGTTAACCAATTGGTTATCGTGGTCGTCGTTGTGAAGTTGCGGTAGTTCCACCCGGATATAATTGTCTGTAAATCCTTTCACGTGAAGGCCATTGTGTGCATGTTCCAGCAGAACGGGGCGAACCGTTTGGCGATATCGCGAATAAAAAGCCATTCGCTTTTCTTCGGACAACTCAAGAAGACGGTGACTGCGCTCATGTTTTGTTTCTTCCGACACGACGTAGGGTATTTTGAGGGCCAAAGTGCCGGGGCGCTCAGAATAGCTGAACACATGATATTGTGAAACGTCAATACTTTTTGCAAAATGGAAAGCTTGTTCAAAAAGCTCGTCTGTTTCCCCCCTTGTTCCAACAATGACATCAACACCAATAAAAGCATCCGGCATTTTTTCTTTAATGTAAAGAATTTTTTCGGCAAAAAAGGCCGTGTCATAACGACGGTGCATGAAGCGCAGAACTTCGTCGCTCCCGCTTTGCAGGGGAATGTGAAAGTGCGGCATGAATGCTCTCGAAGAAGCACAGTAATCGATAATCTCTTTTGTAAGCAGGTTGGGCTCTATAGACGAAATGCGGTAACGTATGATGCCTTTCACCTTGTCCAGTTCGCGAATGAGACTAAAAAAATCTTCTCCGGTGGAACGTCCGAAGTCTCCGATGTTGACCCCGGTAATAACAATTTCCTGACCGCCCTGTGCTGCTGCAAGTTCGGCCTGCTTTACAATGTTTGCAATAGAGTCATTGCGACTATTCCCTCTTGCAAAGGGGATCGTACAGTAGGTGCAATAATAATTGCATCCATCCTGCACTTTGAGAAAGAAACGAGTGCGCTCACCATGGGAACAGGACGGTACAAATGTGTGAATATCTTTGAGAGGTACCGTAATTGCTTCGTGCAGACTTTTGGATACCTGTAGCTTTTTCTGTTGTTCATGAAGTGGGAGACGTTCTTTGAGAAACTCAATGATCTGACCTTTTTGCTCCATACCTACAACTAAATCGACTCCCTGTATGGCTGCAATTTCTTTGGAAGATAACTGGGCATAACATCCCGTAACAACAATAAATGCTCCGGGATTTTCACGAATCGCTTTGTGGATGGCTTGGCGGCATTTATGATCGGATGTTTCCGTTACCGAACACGTATTAATAAAACAGATGTCGGCAATTTCATCCCCTTTCGTTCTCGAAACGCCTTGCTCGGCCAGTAAATCACTTAAAGCGGACGTTTCTGCAAAGTTTAACTTGCAACCCAGGGTTTGGAAAGAGGCTTTCTTGTTCTGAAAAATACTAGATTCTTTTTCAGTACTGTAACTGTTTTTTTCTGATAATTTTGTCTCGTTTTGACGTGATTTTTGCACCTCCATGATGGTCTTTTTGAGATACAAAGTTAGCAAATAAGCATGAGGTACACAAATTTATGAGGAAAATGTACATTTAGAAATGTCTGTAAATCAGCGAGATGAAAAAAGTTACAGAAAAAATGCAAAAAAAAAAGTGATTTATGTATTGCACTAATGAAAAAGTGCGTAACTTTGCACTGGTTTAATAAGCAATTAATTGTTTTACAAATTAAAAAGTAGGAAAAATGAAAAAGTTAGTTTTAGTACTTGTAGCTGTTGCAGCTATGTCTTTTGCTTCTTGTGGTAACAAAGCAGCTCAGTCTGCTCCTGCAGCTGATTCTGATTCAGTAGCTGCTGTTAGCGATTCTGATTCTGTCGCTGCTGATAGCGATAGCACTGCCGCTGCTGCAACACAAGCTGCTCCCGCAACTCAAGCTCCTGCAGCTGAGTAAATAGCTACAAACTAGAGAGATTGAAACCTGCAGACCTGGTGGCCTACAGGTTTTTTTGTGTTTATGGGTGAATATCAGAAATACCTAAAAATAACTTCTATCTGGGTTAATAGGAAATCCTTACTTTTCCAGTTTTTCTAAAGTTCGTATTTGTAAAAACTGTGACAAACATATTTTGAAGAAAGTGCTATTGCTCTTTTTGACATCGTAGCAATCTCGTTGTTTGGAACATAAAGACAATAAAGCAAAACCTGTATTGCAACCGGCATTTATAATTATTTTGTCCGGTTGTTTCTGATAATTATAACAAGGTGCTTGGATCTGACAAATGTCGGAATGCAGAAAGAATGCTAAAGGGGGTAGGGTAAAATAAAAAAGTAGGAGAAAACGCTATTTGTGTTTTCTCCTACTTTGCTTTATGAGGAAGGTTATTTGAGCATTTCTGCTATTTTGTTATTCAATTCTTCTCCGCGAAGATTCTTGGCGATGATTTTCCCGTCTTGTCCAATTAACACGGTAGCCGGAATGGCAGAAATGCCATAAATCTCTGCACCTTTGGATTGCCATCCTTTTAGGTCACTCATTTGAGGCCACGTAATTTTCAAATCCGAAATAGCTTTCTTCCAGGCTTCTCCATTGTTGTCTAGCGAAACGCCAACAATTTCGAATCCTTTATCCTTATAGGCATTGTAGGCATTGACAACGTTAGGCATTTCTGCGCGACAGGGCCCACACCAACTAGCCCAAAAGTCAACGAGGAGCAGTTTGGCTTTTCCTGCAAAATCAGACAACTTCATGTCTTTCCCTTCCGGCGTTTTCATCGCGAAGTCGGTAAACTGGTTGCCTATTTTGGTAGTCCGCTGTCTGACAACCCATTCTTTCATGCGCTGGGTGATTTCTCCGTTTTTGAATTGAGGAGACAATTTGTTAATATCGGCTTGAACTTCTTCGGGGTCCATGGCGTAATACGATTGGCTCAGTATGTTAATACCTAAAAGGTTGCTGAGATTTTCTTCCATAAATTTTTTCTGAACAACTTTGGTTTGTTCTTCTATCCCGTCAAATTGTTTTTCGATAGCTTTTTTGCGTTCGGCTGTCGTCGTCTTGGCCATATATTCTTGGCGAAGGTCGTTGATTTGTTTGTTGAAAGGTTGAAGTTCCTTGTTCATTGCGGATTCAGCTACATTGGCGGGACTTCCCGTGATGTCTGCGTTGCTGCTTTCTTTGCCCTTTTTGTTGACAGTTATAACTTTTGCATCGAGATAAATGGGGTCAAACACCATTTCTTCCTCTTTGCCAATTGTAAGATATCCCATGATCGGTGCTGAAACTTTGATGTTTTTCATTTCAAACTTTCCGCCCTTGATAGTTGCAGAATCGAGGTTGTTCATTTTGCGGTTTTGGAAAATCGCTACATATACTTTTTCACCGTCGTTGATTCCCTGTGTGGAGCCTTTCACAATGATAGGCAATACTGCAGGAACTTTTTTCTTTACAGTGGTAACAGTCTTTTTGACTGTAGATGAAGCTCTTTTTACCGGGCGTTGCGCCATGATGGGCATGGTGATGACAGCCAGCAAAAGAATTGTGAATAGATTTTTTTTCATGTGTTTCTTATTTTGTTTGAAAAGATGTATTTCTTTGCGACAAAGATAATTTAAAGTGCGTGTTTCGCGAAATGAAAAGGTAATTATTATTATCAGAATGAAAAAATCTCCCTGCAAAAGACACTTGGTCATTTGCAGGGAGATCATAATATGATAAAAGTTGTTTTAAGCTTGTTCAGCTACAACTTCAAACGGAATTTCAACAGAAATCTCCTTATGGAGTTTTACAGTTGCCTTATAAGAGCCAATCTGCTTTACGTCGCTACCCATGAGGATAATTTTGCGGTCGATGTCGAAACCTTTTTCTTTCAGTTTGTCTGAAATCTGCAAGCTGTTCACGGAGCCGTAGATAACGCCGGTAGCGCTTACTTTCATAGGAATGACAAGGGTTTCAATCTGTGCCAATTTGTCTGCGATGGCTTGTGCGTCGTCTTTGATCTTCGCGATTTTGTGAGCGCGCTGTCTCAAATTTTCTGCGACAACCTTTTTGGCAGATTCAGAAGCGATAATGGCTTTTCCTGTTGGAATCAAATAATTGCGGCCATAGCCGTCTTTTACGGTTACAATGTCATTTTTGTAACCAAGTCTCATGATGTCTTCTTTCAATATGATTTCCATACCTTCGTCCTCCTTATTTCATTAAGTCAGTTACAAATGGCAGCAATGCAAGATGACGTGCGCGTTTAACGGCCTGAGCCACGCGACGTTGATATTTCAAAGAAGTTCCCGTGATGCGGCGTGGCAGGATTTTACCTTGCTCGTTCAAAAACTTCTTCAGGAATTCTGGGTCTTTGTAATCGATATATTTGATACCGCTCTTTTTGAAACGGCAATATTTTTTCCTCTTCAGTTCTACTGAGGGTGGTGTTAAATATCTGATTTCTGAATTTTTCTGGTCTGCCATGATTATGCCTCCTTTTTAGCTTTAAGTGATTGACGTTTGGCTGCGTAAGCAGCTGCATACTTCTCCATTTTGACGGTGATGTAGCGAAGAACGCGCTCGTCGCGGCGGTAAGTAAGTTCCAAGCTCTTAACCAAAGTTGGGTCGGCTTTGAAGCCAAACACAATGTAGAAGCCACTGGACTTCTTTTCAATGGCGTAAGCCAATTTGCGCATACCCCAATTCTCTTCGTAAAGAATCTCGGCATTGTGGGAAGTAAGATAATCCTTGAATTTCCCAACCGCTTCCTTCATCTGATCATCAGACAAAACGGGAGTTAAAATGAAAACGGTTTCGTACTGATTCATACTCTTGTTTGTTAATTAATAAATGTATATTGTTTTTAGTGGGTGCAAAGTTCGCATTTTTTTCTGAAATAGCCAAATCTGTTCCTGATGTTTTTCGCGTGCGAATACTTTTTGTGTATTTCGGTTTGCAATAATTGGTGGTATGTGAAGAAATAGGTACATTTGTCCTCATAAGTGATATTTGCCCATAATGTATAATGGATTCGAGTATTGATTACAGACTGGTGTTTGCTCTGATGAGCGGAAAGGTGAGCAATGCGCTTAACCGCAAACTGAGTGAAAATTTTAAGAAATCCGGCGTTCTGATTTCTGCCGAGCAATGGAATGTGTTATTAACGTTGACGATGCGCGAGGTTGCTACACAGCAGCAGATTTGCGACGATACGTCGTTTAGTAAGACTACGATGACGCGGCTCATCAATCAGTTGGTGGAAATGAAAATCATTGAGCGTTATAAGAGTCGTGTGGATTGGCGTTCCAATTATCTTCGAATTACGAAAGAAGGTTTGGCGATACGTGACCAGGCTCAATATATTGCATCTAAAACGCTAAAAAATTCTTTACGCGGACTGACGTCAGAAGAAATCAGTGCGGCTCAAAAAGGTTTGAACACGGTGATGGAGAATTTTAATCGTCAAAGTGAAGTGGCACCGCCGGAGGAGATTACGGAGCTGATGAAGTTCTTCAGACAAAGAAAAAAACGCCGGATGCGTTGACGAGCTTCTGTGAAGAGGGTCTGTTAAGCTTCTTTCCCCGTTTTGCATACTATTTAGAATGAGCCGAGCTCAATATAATTGTTGACATCAAATAATTAAGAAAGACTATGATAAAATTTAACAAGAATTTGAAGGTGTGCCTGTTGGCTTTCTTCGTCCTGGCAGTTCAGGCTGCGATGGCGGGAATTAAAGTGACGGGCGCAAAAGTAGAAATGCTGACGAATCCTGTCGGCATAGATTGCGCCGTGCCGCGTTTCAGTTGGGAGATTGTTTCCTCCCAGAAGAATGTGATGCAAACGGGTTATCGCATTTTGGTGGCGTCGTCTGAGGGCGCCTTGAAGAAAAATGTCGGGGACGTGTGGGATTCCGGAGAGAAAACTTCCGATGTCTCCAATTACATTGATTTTGCCGGTGCACCAATGGTTTCACAAAAACGTTATTTTTGGAAGGTTCAGGTTAAGACCAATCGCGGTACCTCGTGGAGTGCACCTGCCTTTTGGCAAATGGGTTTGCTCCATTCCTCCGATTGGACGGCGCGATGGATTGGGCGCAATTATCCCTCCGATGTCTTGAATGGCCATTCCAAAGTGCGTGCGCGCTATTTGCGCAAGGATTTTTCTACTGACGGCGCCGTGAAAAAGGCTACACTTTATATTAGCGGCCTGGGACTTTATGAGGCTTATATCAACGGGCAAAGAATTGGGAAGCAGGAATTGGCTCCCGGTCCGACGGACTATAATTTTTCGGTAAAATACAATACTTTTGACGTCACCTCACAGGTTAAGCAGGGACGTAATGCTATCGGCGTCATTCTGGGGAATGGACGTTTTACGACGATGCGTGGTGGCAGTATTCTGCATTTCGGCATGCCTCAATTGTTGGCGCAACTTGAAATTACGCTCGCCAACGGGCAGAAAGAAGTGATTGTGTCCGACCCCACGTGGAAAATTACGGTCGACGGACCGATCGGTAACAACAACGAATATGACGGGGAGGCCTACGATGCCCGTAAGGAAATGCCCGGATGGAATGAGAGTGGTTTCAATGATGCTTCTTGGCAACAAGCCGAAGAAGTTGCTGCCCCGAAAGGCAAGTTGAATGCGCAGATGAATCCCAACATAATGATTATGGATCAGGTGAAGCCCGTTTCCATCAAAGAATTGAAACCCGGTGTTTATGTCATGGATATGGGTCAGAACATGGTGGGATGGCTCAGAATGAAAGTGAAAGGCGCCAAGGGCGAT
>JAQVXN010000049.1 GCA_028709135.1 Bacteroidaceae bacterium
AAAGTCGGAAACAATAGGACTCATAATCACCATAAGCATCGTTTTCTCCCTGATAGCAGATAAAACCTGAAGCCGTATATCCTCTGAGAGGAAACATCATGGCATTGTAGCAAGCTGAAGGCGTTTGTTGGTTTATATTATTATAGGTAGCGTTGTCCATCACAATGTCTCCAAATGATTCATTTACCTCAGTTGGAATCCATGTTTCTAGACTAGAACCTCCGTAACTACAACTAATAACACCTACAGGCACATTGAGACTGTCTATCAAATGTGTTGCAAAAAAATATGCTACTGCGCTAAAATTTTCTACAGCTGATTTCGAACATCTTTGCCAAATCACTTTTGTAGAGTCCTGCGGATAGCGACTTCCACCTATAGGAATCGTTGTAAACCGTAATTTGTCTGCATAATTTTCTGCTGAATTCAAAATTGAGTCCACATTATGTATGGGAGAATTCGTCCAACCTACAACAGGCATCGACATATTACTTTGGCCGGAAGCAATCCAAACTTCTCCTATCAGAACATTCCCCACAACTGTATTTTTGTCACTTCCATCTGAAAATGTAATTGTTTGTTTTTCAAAACTTGCAGCAGGAGTTGTCACTTTTATTTTCCAGTTACCATTTTCATCTGCATTACATGAAACTGGAGTAGTCATCCAACTTGGTAATATAGTTACTTTGGCATTAGCAGTCGCTTTTCCCCATAAAGATACGTTTGATCTTTGCTGTAACACCATGCCCGTCATAAAAGGAGCACCTAAATATACTCTACCACATAAATTTAAAACGTTGAATAATAATATTCCTGTCAAAAATATTATTCTACTTGCTTTTTGTATTAACAACTCTTTTAACATTATCAGATAATCGTCAAAAAATTATTTCTATGACACCATCACTTTATATGGTTTTCCTTTTACCACAATAATATAAGTTCCTGAAATTATATATTCTCTTGCATTTACAAGGCGTCCTTGTAAATCGAAAATATTATACTTGTCGCAGCCTATCACGACAATTTTATGATTCTTAACCGTTATGCTGATATTCTCGTTCGTTGTCAAAGGCTTGATTCCCGTAGGCGTACCATCTCCATTAAGTACTGTCCACGCATTTACCGTATTTTGTATCTCAGATAAATTCACCACATTGATTTCATCTGAAGTAGAATCTACAGCATTCAAATAACGCAAATCACCACCACTATCCGTATAACGAATAATTACCTGATTGTTTCCAATAGATATAAAATCGAAAATCGATGCGCCATATTTTGTCCCAACATATGAAGGGCATAAATATCTGCCAACCCAATTTGTATCATCAATTTTCATATATCTCAGGGAACGTCTGTTTTTTATGTAATATCCACTCGTCGTTGCCGGAATAAGTTGCCATTGCTGATATAAGTTAGTATTTGACGAATCATTGATTAAAAACGAATAATTGCTGTATTGGGCATTACGTATATTGTCTTCCAAGCATTTTTGTACATATTGAGGAGCTGCACTCATAAGTATATAATATACCTTTTCTCCATTTGCGTCTTTTTCCTGATATGTTTGCGAAAACGCTTTACCGGACACTGCACAGAACACTAGAAGTAAAATTATTTTATATAGATTCTTCATTTTGTTTTTATGACTTTTCTAAACCGAAACAACATCTCTTCGTATCTTTTTGCATTCATCTTTATACGAAAACATCAAACTTTTCTCAAAAAATACAGTGTACTCTGTATTTGAACAGTAGTACACTGTATTTTCATACTTACTCTGATTTCATTTGATTAAAATCTTCTTCTTGCCAATTACATAAATACCTTTGCTCAAATTTCTCTGTGCATCTGTATTTTTCACGTTTTGTTTCAACAGTTTTCCATCAATAGAATATACATTGACTAGTTTCTCATTATTTGCAATGATATCTTTCACAGAAGTTACTCCAGTGCCATTCAATTTAATCACAAGGTCTGCTTTTGTATTCGGATCTGCGTCAACAACTGCTTTTAGATCAACATACCCTGTATGTCCGGCAAAGCCTGTTTCCGAAGTTGACCCTTTTATGACGGAATTAACAAAATATCCAAGTCCTATCTTGGGAGCTACGACATAATCTAATGTGGAAGTCAAACCATTTACAGTTTTGTTCTCAAACGAGAAACTCTCAGGAGGAACAACTGCAAACACAGTTGTTGTGACATTTGATACATCGTAAGCGGCATAATTGTTTGCTACAAGAACAAGCGGTTCGCCAGCCTCAAAAGTTTTCTTCTTGATCAAAGAAAGCGTAGAATCTCCAGATTCACTCACGTCAAAACTTTTGATAGCGTAAGTTTGTATACGTGATTCAGTGTTGTAATCTGCCAACTCCTCACTATTTAAAACGTATGGTAGTGATATAATTTGAATACTATTATCGGGAATCTGAAGTTGAACAAATTCCAAGTCATCACCACTTGGACCCGCTTCAAAAGTCCAAGCCCACTGATTGTTATATGCTTCATCATTACTGCTCCAGCTATAAAGATATCCATCACCGGCAGCTTGCAACGCGTAACTAGCACCAGGAGGTAAAAGTTCATATTGACCAGAACCAAGAAGAATCGTATTATATGCCTTTGGCTCATCTGTCAGAGCAATCCACGTGTGAGTATCTCCTGTGTAATTACTCATATATTTCCCGTTTGCACGATTCTGAATAGCATAAACTCCAGTCTGACCTTCAATCGGAACAAAACGCCACATTGTATGAGGATCAATCATTGTTTGATAAACAGCCTCTTTTGTATCGTGCACATAATAACCCCACTTAACAGCATTATAGTTATTTATTCCCCAATTTCCTTGTGCCGCCTGTGTATTGTCACTGGCTGCATAGGCTACGTTTCCATAACAGAATGTTGAATAAATATCTCCACCTCCCGGCACATGATCTATTTCCGCACTTCCGGTACGCGTGTTATCTTGATTAACAATATAATACCACTTGTTTGGTTCAAATTGTATCTGCTGACTTTTGAACGTACTCAAAGCATTTGTAAGATTCTGATAACGCTGATCCAAATCTTCTTTCTTTGGCCAACTATGATCATAGCCTTCGGCCTCAGTAATCGCATTTTGTATGGCTGTCCACTGATCACTCGTGACATCTCCATATTTTTCTCCGGCCTCAAATTTATTTACATAAGTTTTAGTACTAGTCAACAGTTCTTCCAAAGGCGCTGCATTTGGAACCAATGCACTGACCGCCTTACGAGCTTCAATAAGTTTATCTAATTCTTCCTGTGTAATCGAATTTGTAGTTAAGGACTCTTTAACATTCTTAATTTGTAAAGCCAAATTATCTCCCGCATTTTTCAAACCATCAATGTAAACATATGGAGAATTTGCTTCATCCAATATATTTTCATAGATTTGGAATTCTCCAATTGTAAACATCATATTAGCTTGAGGAGAATAGGTACTATTTACAAAGAAGCGCAAGAAACGATATGCTTGATCCATTCTGTTAATACTATAATAGAATCCTCTGCCAGAACCATTTGAATTGTTTTTAGCTAAATCTGTAGGTAATTGATATTCTCCTATTTTTTTCCATCCGTCATAAGTCTGTACCTGATCAATTGTTTTAATATTCTCATCTTTGGCCAATGCCTCCTCATTGGTTGCATACACCGTAATATCAGACCATTGTTCCAGAGCCCCCCAAATTCCATCACGAAGTCCAAAATAGAACTGGAAATTCTGAACCGGGTGATCTTTAAGATCTACTTGCAACCACTGTGGAGGAGAAGCCACACTGCTTTGCCATGTAGATTGAAAACAACTATTCAAATCACCATCTATCAAATGCGTATAAGAAGAATAAACTGCTGAAGGTTCCTGTGTTCCCCAAAGTTGATTGTTATCTGGATCATTATCATCGGCATTTGTAATCAATCCCTTTGTATGATCTATATTATATCGGAACATTTGTTCATAAATTGGCTGCGCTATGGCAAGTTCCTGTGTTGCCTGATAGTTGCGTAATCCAGCAGGAGCTGCTTCCGTAAGACTATCTATTAACTCTGCATCTTTTACTTTGATAATGAACCAAGACGATGTTGTTCCGGCACCTGCCGCCCATGGAACGATATTACCACTAACACCATCACCATCCGTATAATTGTTTGTATTATACGATGCATTATTATTCTTATTATAAATATTAAATTCCGCAGAGTTATCAAGATGACTAAATATTTGATCCACTGTTTGTTCTGACGTAGAAGGGACTGTCTGACTGGTACCATCGGCAGAACCAATAAATTCTCCCGTTCCTATATTTTGTATAGAATAATTCCCTTCAGAAAGTTTAGTGACTTTAAACAATTGCAACGGGTCTTTCGTATTGTATGTTGTCCATGCCATCGTATGATCATACATGCCACACATGGCTTTTTTAACCCCTTGATGAGTAAAGAATGCAGGATAGCCACTCACAAGATTATAGTAACCATCAGTTACCGGAATTACGCTATTTTTGACATCAACTAAAGCCCCACGTAACTGATTCCCCAGATTCACAAACTCAGCGTCGGTATGCTCTTCATGAGTAGCAGCCTCTGCAGCAGCAAAAGCAGCCTTGTAGGTTTTAACCTTTGTACTGTCATTATATCCAGGATTTTCACCGGGTAACAACACCAAATTAAGACTTGAAATACTGTCTATAAGAGCCTGATAATCTATCTGTGCTTGACTGGATTTATTTTTGATTGCAGCAATTGCGTCTTCCAATGCTTTTACATCAGTACTCGTTCCGGTATTACTTAATATCAAATTTTTTGTCTTAGCTATCAATCCTTTCAAATTTTCAACTTCTGTTGCCACATTTGAATTCACTGTCACATTTGTATTTTCATACATTTGCAATTCGCCTAAAGTAAAATCTTTATTATCACTCTGAGGAATAGCCGTTTGATTAACATAAAAACGTAAATAGCGATATTTTCCATCTGGTAAAATGAAATTTTTCGTTAAGTAACGATCTGTTAAATCACTAACAATTTGCAATTGTTGCTTGTTCCAATTGCCGCTGCCATAAACCAATGATTTATCTGTTGAAAACGTATAATCCCCTATTCTAGTCCAATTCGGGTTAGCTTCCACCTGATCAATAGATGCAACATTTAAGTTGTTGGCCGTAGTCATATCATTTGTAGCAAAAAGGGACACATTTGTCCATTGTTCAGCTGAACCCCAAACACCATCACGTACTCCGATTTTAAGCTGGAGTGCATCTAACTCTTTACCAGCATCTACCTGAATCCACTGCGGCGAAACCATGCTATTATCCCATGTGGACTGAAAATAAGTAGATGTGTTTCTATCTATCAAATTTGCGAATGAAGAACTTGCATCATCAGTTCGCTGACAAACACTTAAAAATTGAGAACCGTCACCTGTTGATTCATCTTTAGCATTGCCATTTGTAATAAGTTCCTCCGAACTGGTCGTATATTTAAATGCACTGGTTAAACAGTCCAAAGCTTTATTCAGATTTATATTTAACTCTGCTGTCGTCAATTCATAATCAGGGACTTTTTCTATTGTCCACGAGCTACCGCTCCATTGAGCAAGCGGGTGATAATCGTAAGGAGTTACATCTGTTCTCGTATCCTGAGGCAGAAAGAAATTATATTGTTCATTCTCGCCAGTTAAATCTGGTCGTGATTCTGTAGGACGAATTTTAAATGTTCCATCATCTTGAGGCACAAAACGAATCGTACGTTTGTCGCTTTCTTTTGCTCTCATTTCTGTAATGTAGTAGTTCGTGCAGCCATAAAACCACGAACTATCAGCCAAACTCTGCATCCAATATTGGTCCTCGCCGTCATCTGCCTTTTGCAAATGAAAAATAAAAGCAGCATTTCCTCTTTCCAGAGGATCCCATCTAAGAAACAAGTTCATATTCTCTATCGCCTGTGTCTCCGAACCGTTGGCATAAATATAGTAATAGCCAGATTCTATACTTGTCGTTCCTGTTTGAGCCAACATAGAAACGTTGACACCCAGCAAAGCAACAACCATCCCAATTATACCTAAAAATCTTTTCATATAATAACAATTTAACAATTAACCATGAATATCATACCTCAAAACTATTAGTGTTCTGTAGTTACTGGAACAAACTTAAAGTTTTTTACGTAGTTGTCATCCAAACTGCCGTCAACATACCAATTTGTATGCATATTTGCAAAGAAAGACAGAACCTTATCCGGCACTTCAGTTACTGTAGGTTTCCATTCAGTACAAAAGAGTGGCCGACCGAATCGATAAGCAACATCTTCAAGCATTCCCATCTCAGGGGATTGTTGTGTAGTGTTAAATCCGATTACATCACTTAATGTCCAAATTTGATAGCACAATTCAGGAGTTGAACCCGTTGTAGGATACTGAAATTTATACCAACCAACACCTCCAGCTCCAGTACCATGAGTTGTCACCGCAATATAGTCGTCTCCCATATCTTGTATGGCCACCGCCACCGTAGCGAAAAGAGGCTGTTGCGGGGTTACTTCACGAGCTCTTTCAAACAGACCCGAAATGAGAGCCTTCAATTTTCCACTGTCTTTATATCCTGCTCCTGGCCTATAATAAAGGTCCCAAGCCACAATCGTGTCATTCTGAGCATAATGGCCCACAACGTCTGCAACATATTGTGTTAAACTAGATTCATCCTGTGACGCATACTTGTCTGTTAACAAAGCTGGCAGGATTGTCATTCCGGCATTTCCAGCCAATAAAATTAAACTATCCATTTTAGCATAAAACACGGCAACATTTGAAGTATAATCGTTATAATCCAGCAATACGCGTACACTATTATACAATTTATCTTCTGCGTGGGCTTTTACTCCAGTCAAAGCAGCATCAATAGATGTATAATACAACCCTTTTATGGCTGCTCTATTCATCCATTCCCACGTTCTCCATCCGAACCAGCGTGAAGCATCTGTTTTTTTAACTCTCAAAGCAGGTTTATAGCAAAATGTCTTCACGCTCTGTTCATCTTGCTCTTTTCTTACATACCAATTTACATGTTGTGTCGCAAAATTCGAATTAACACTTTCTGTCCCGAGTTGGAATAAAGGACGAGCGTATGAAGTGTAAAGTCCATTCAGCCAAGAGTTTTCCATTACCATTCCATTTGGCGTAGCATATCCTATCACGTCACTGAGTTGCCACATTTGATTTGCGACATCAGTAGCCATAGAATCAGGAACAACACTTGTCGTCACTAAAGGTGTCAAAAACAAAGGCTGATTGGGAAAATCATAGCGTACATATCGCATGAGTAAAGAAATTGTAGAAGAAATCGCACTCTCCGATGCATCTGCAGTCTGCCGGTATACCTCCCAGCCGATGATACGTGGATCATGATAATAGTGTGAAATCACATCGTAAACATAAGACTGCATCGCACTTACAGAACGACTGATATCACTACCTATCAACAGTGTAGGTAGGAGAGTCATACCTGCATCAGAAACTTTAGTTACTAAATTTTCGAAATGACTGAAAAAGGCCGTTTGATCCGACAGATAATCCTGAATGTTCAAATTCACATTTACACTATTATAAAGGTGATCTCCAACATGTTTCTGTACGCCAATCAATGCTTCATTTATCGAACTAAAAGAAAGCCCTTTTGTAGCATCGCGATTCATCCACTTCCAAGCCCTACGTGGCGACCAGATCTCTGTATGCTCCGCCCCGGGATCAGTAGACTCTCCCTCTCTGGCAAATTTAAAATTTTTGATCCAAGGCAATTCCGTCGGATTATATGCTTCGCCGTCTGCATAAAGCATATTGTGAAACATTGGTTCCCATGCATAATATGTAGAACGTCCCCATTTTACTTCCCAATTGTGATCGCAAGCATAAAGACCCCATACATAGAAATTAATGTGATACTTAGAAAACTCCGAAAGAGTTCGTGGAATAGTGGCACCTGTCACTCGAGCCAAACATTCTGTGCAAACCAACGGACGATCTGAAATCGCTTTTAGACGGTTTACCATCACAGATGTATTGCTGTTATGATCTTCCGAGACATAATAATCATGATAATTATGTAAATCCATCATCGCTTCTGTTTCATTTCGGACTTGCCGCAAGACCGTCTTATTACTAGCATTAGCTTCACTGATAGAAGCGTCCCAAATGATGGAGCACGTAATAGGTTGTGTACAACCTTCTTGACGACACCACACAACCATTTTTTTGATCCAGGACATCTGCTGCAAACATTTGCCCTCATCATACATCTCTGGCTCATTCCAAATATCCCAAAGAATAATGCGATCATCCCCACGAAAAGCCTGTATTACTTTTCGAATATACTTTTCAAGTAATCCTAATGCGGCATTTTGATCTGTTTCAGAAAAAAATGAACCAGGGCAAGTTATCACCGGGGACAATGTCATTCCTAGTGAAGCGCAATCAGTTGCCCAAGATTTTACATTCGCAATATATTCTTCCGCAGTATTCCCGCTTAAAAACATACGTACACTGTTAAATCCCAATTCTTTGGCTTTTTGTAGAAATTCCATTCTACTCATACCTGGATAAGGCCCCATAGGATGATTCACGCCAATAATTGGTCCATATTTTTGTTGCCATGCATCGGTTTGGGCTTTTGTCCACTGGCTACGTTCATATGGATATTTTGCCGATGTCGAAGCCAAGAATATTTTTTCCTGAGCTTGTAGTGAAACACTACCTATTAATAATACAACAATCTGTACAATCCGTAAAAAAAAGTTTTCCATATCATCTTTTTTAAAGCAATCCTCAAGCATTGAACACCACACCTTCTAATCTTGTAATCAGTATGCTGACATGTATATTGATTCATTTTCGTTCTTCAAAACTACATCTTTTATGATCATTCCTTTTATATAGTTCAATGTTTAAGTTGTTTTACAATTGAATTTATATATATTTATATTTTAAATGTGACTAATTAATGAAATTTGCTATATGGATTATACAAAAAGACCGATTATTTTCTGTGACATCCAGAGATCATACAAACACAAAAACTTCTCTCGAAACAATGTCTTGCCAAATAGAACCTCGCTACAAATAAGAAATCCTGATTATCTTCATTTATAATGATTTATCCATAGCATACAACTTCAATAAAAATATGTTTGTTGTATTTTTGACAAATGGCCTCATAGCTTTCACAAATAGCGACTTATTTCTTACAAGTACGAACATCCGAAAAAGCATAAATATATATGGCGTTTTTTAATCAGAATTCCTGAATTATAAACGAATTATCGATCGATAAAAGCACAAAATCAGATTCACTATCTTATTCACAAATTTCATGAAGATCTTAAAATAAGACCGTATAAAACGACGAAACCGGATACAATTTATGTATCCGGCTTCAGTATAACTAAAATATCTTAACAAAAATCACCAAACATCCACACGTTTCTTCTTGGGAATAAAAAGTTTATCACTCTTTTTAATATTAAACGCTTTATACCAGGCATCAATTTGTGGTAAAGCACCATTTACACGCCAGCACGCAGGAGAATGTGGATCGCTGGCAGCATACATGCGTACAAGCTCTGGTCTGATTTGCTCTGCCCAAGAAATGCCATAAGCAATAAAAAATCGTTGTTCAGGTGTAAAGCCATCTTTAACACCAAGTGGATGATTCTTCGTTACATTCTGAAACGCTTGGAAAGCCACATTCAAGCCACCATTATCTGCTAAATTCTCTCCCAACGTAAGTTGACCATTCAGTTTCAAGTCTGGAAGTGCATGAATGCCACTAAAAAAGTCC
>JAQVXN010000050.1 GCA_028709135.1 Bacteroidaceae bacterium
AAAAGTTTATTGAGCCCTTTATTAATATCGTCTTTCGAACCTTCTGTCCGGAGTTTGTAACCAAATTTGGAAACAAAAGCACTGAGTTTTTCAAGCTTTTCGGGATCTGGCACATCATGAATACGATATACAAAAGTTTTAGATTTTTTTCCTTTTACCACTTTGCCGATTTCCTCTGCCACATATTTATTTGCCAACAGCATAAACTCCTCCACCAATTTGTTAGCATCTTTAGCAACTTTCACATAGGTACTGACTGGATGACCTTTTTCATCAATATCAAAACGCACTTCAGGCGAATTAAAGTCAATGCCTCCTTTTGAAAAACGCTCTTGACGAAAACACTTGGCTAACCTATTAAGTGTTATCAATTCCTTCGCATATTCCCCTACTGGAGAACCATCTGGATTTGGCTTCACCCGTTGCGGATGTTCTCCTGGTTGGGCCAAATCTTCTGGAGAAGCCTCTCCGTTTTGCTCCAAAATACTTTGCACTTCTTCATAAGCAAATCTACGATCGCTACATATTACTGTACGAGCAATATGAGAACCTTTCACTTCTCCGCTATCCGATATTTTAAAAATCACGCTATACGTCAGTTTCTCCTCATGAGGGCGCAACGAACAAAGGAAATTACAAAGGCGTTCCGGCAACATAGGCACCGTGCGATCTACCAGATACACACTCGTAGAACGTTTGAAGGCTTCTTTATCAATAATTCCATCCTCTTTTAAATAATGCGTCACGTCAGCAATGTGCACACCTACTTCCCATAAGCCGTTGTCAATAGGACGAATAGAAAGAGCATCATCAAAATCTTTGGCATCATGTGGATCAATCGTAAAAGTAGTCACTTGACGAAAATCCTCTCTTCGCGCAATTTCCTCCGGGGTAATATCGTCCTGAATTTTTTCAGCTGCAGCCTCTACAATTTTCGGATAAACGTAAGGCAAGTCATATTCAGCCAAAATAGCATGCATCTCCGTATCGTTTTCACCTGCCTTACCTAAAATATCCACCACCATACCTACCGGATTCTTTTGATCATCCGGCCAATCAACAATTTGAACAAGAGCTTTATCGCCCGTCTTTCCATGTTTCAAACTAGATTTGGGAATAAAAATATCAGCAGCCAAAGTACGGTCGTGGGTCAGAAGAAAAGCATAACTCTTTTCTACTTTCAAAACGCCTACAATACTGTCATGTACCCGTTTTACAATTTCTATCACCTCTGCTTCTCTGGTATGGTTACGTCGACGAGCCAACAAAGTAGCCTTAACACGATCTCCGTTCAAAGCATGATGACTGTTACGCTCCATAACAAGAATTCCCTTATCTTCTCCATCGGGCAAGAAACTGTTGCGGCCGTTCCGTTTCCGTTGAAAAACGCCTTCCATCAACTGATTGCGCGTAGTAAGGCGATAGGTATGATTACGTGTAATGCTTATAAAGTCGTCCGCCGTCAAATCATCCAAAATATCTGTACAAAGCAGTTTCGATGGATGAGTTTTTAACTTCAATTCTTTTGCAATTTCAGAGAGGCTATATTCCTCCTGAGGATTACTTTCAAAAAGATTCATCAGTAATCCAACCATTTGTCGTTTTGTAGAACGACTTGGCATTTTGTTTGAATTTCCCATAGTTGTTTATTCTAAAATTCATCTTACAAAGAAACGAAAAAAAACCGTTATCCCTTCGTTCAAAAAGGATATTTTTACCTTGATATCACTTTTCTTTCTATAAAAAGAAAAATTAAGGCCGAAGTATGTTTCAACTTCAACCCTAGAAAAAGATTATCGTTAGATTAATTATCATTCATCCAACTATTATCAATAGGACTTGTCTCTTGGTTTTGTGAATTATTGCTATTACTTTGCATTTTCTTTTTGCCGTTCTGACGTTGGCCTTGTCCTTCAAAATTCTTCTTAGGACCATTACCTGAATGAGGTCTTTGATATTGTCCTTCGGGAGAATTCATATCAGCATTAAGTAATTCTTGTATCAGGCTTTGACCATCATGGATAACGCGTAAACGCATCCATATTTCATGACTTTCTTCCCCGTTATCAGTAACTTGTCGCTCAATCACCATCCATTGTGGTCCCTGCAAATGGAAAGTCATCTTCTTTTCTACTACATCTTGATGGGGACTACCCGGAATAAGTTCCGGAATTGCCACAATCGTCGTATCATTTTCCTTTTTATAAGTACCCTGCTCGGCAATGCCACTGATGCCTCCTGCAGTACGAATAAGTAAATCGTGATAGGCTCCATCTTTAGTAATAATCTTTATGACTGGCAAAACATGACATTCATAGCGACCACTATCAGATTTCTGAAATTTACAAAGTTGCCATATTCCTTCTAGCGTAACTTTATCTTGCGTGCCAGCAAATCGAGAACCGCCATTAATAGACTGCTGCGCTACAGCTGGCAAGCAGAGAGTAGTCAGCAATGCGGCTACCAGATTCAAAATAACTCTTCTCATCGCTTTATACTTTTATGTGTGTTTATTTATTAGACGGTTAACAGAATCAAAAGTTTAAAACTCGGTAGCAAATATATTATTTTTTTAGGAACTTCATCCCCTTTGAATCAAAAAAAATGCATTCCTAATTCAGATTCCAAAAATTACAATTAAAATAAGATCCTTTTCAGGGCTTTTCAGAAAAACACATACAAAGTTTCTGTCCTGTCATTTCCACTTATCGTCAACTTTCTTTATTTTTGTACCATAAAATAGTTATCATGCAAGAACGCCAAACCAATCGCACCAGATATTTTAATGAACTCGCCGCAACATGCGAGAAATATTTTCTGCCATATATTTCTCTATTCAAATCGCCCAAAGCCGGTATGCAAGTCCTTGAAATAGGATGTGGCGACGGAGGGAACTTACTCCCTTTCAGTCGACGCGGATGCAAAACTTTGGGAGTAGATATGTCTCCATCGCGTATTCAAGTAGCTAAAGAACGCTTTGCAGAACTCGATGCACCCGGCGATTTCATTGCTTCCGACATTTTTAAAATCACAGAATTAGAACACAAGTTTGACTTCATCATCTGTCACGACGTGTTAGAACATATTAGCAACAAAAGCCTTTTCCTACAAAATATTCACAAATATCTGGCTCCGGGTGGTATTGTGTTTATGTCATTCCCAGCATGGCAAATGGCATTCGGTGGGCATCAGCAGATTTGCCGTAGCAAAATACTTTCTCATCTTCCTTTTTTCCATCTTCTTCCTGTACCAGTCTATCGTTCAATACTACGCTTAGCCAAAGAACAATCTGCTACGATCTCCGAATTGCTCAATATCAAACAAACACGCTGCACCATTGAATTGTTTCAGTCTCTAGTCAAACAGGAAAAACTTTACATCATAAATCGCAGGTTCTACCTTATTAATCCACATTATGAAGTAAAATTCGGACTTCATCCACGCCGTCTTTGGAACTTTATCGGCGCAATCCCCAAAATACGCAATTTTTTTACCTCTTCCTGTTTTTATATTTTGCGACCATAGATAAGCATCAAATCCATTGTTGAATAACATGCTTGACGAGGCTCAACAAAAAAAATTTGAACGCATGACCAACGAACCCGTTGGTCATTTGGTTAACACATTGGCGGCACCTACAATTGTCAGCATGCTTATCACAGCTTTGTATAATATTGCAGACACTTTTTTTGTCAGTCAACTCGGATCAAGCGCAACAGGAGCCATCGGCGTTACCTTTTCTCTCATGGCGCTCATCCAAGCTGTTGGTTTCGGTTTTGGCCATGGTTCTGGCAATTACATTTCCAGAAAGTTAGGAGAGAAAAATGTTAAAGAAGCTGCTACGATGGCAATAGTAGGCTTTGTCTCCTCATTCCTTTTAGGTTTACTCATTCTGGTTGTCGGCTTTTTTTTCATGCCGTATCTCGCCATGTTACTTGGTTCTACGGTAACCATACGTCCTTATGCAGAACAGTATATGTTTTTCATCCTTTTGGGCGCACCTTTTTTTTCCTCCTCGCTTACACTCAACAACCAACTTCGCCTTCAAGGTAACGCGCAAAAGGCTATGATAGGAATTACGAGCGGTGCAATTCTCAATTGTATTTTTGATCCTATTCTTATTTTCGGCTTTAAATTAGGTGTTAGCGGGGCCGGACTTTCTACTTTTATCAGCCAAGTCGTCAGTTTCCTGTTTCTACTTTACCAGACAGAACACAGCGACGCCGTTAGCTTACGCTTCACCAACTTTCGTCCCACACGCACCCGCTACATTGCGATCTTGCAAGGTGGAATACCCTCCCTGTCTCGTCAAAGCATACAATGTATAGCCAATGTATTCTTCAACCACGCCATGAAATTCTTCGGCGATGACTTTTTTGCTGCCATGACAATTGTAATGCGTCTTTCAAACTTTCTGTTTGCCGGGACCACCGGTATCGGCCAGGGATTTCAACCTGTTTGCGGTTTCAATTACGGCGCGCGACGTTACGACCGCGTTCGAGGAGCCTATCTCTATACGCAGCGTCTTGCCCTTTATGTTCTTTGCTCCCTCACTATTCTACTTGCTCTATTTGCTCCACAAATCATTGGACTTTTTTCAAATGTAGCCGACGTCATACGTTTGGGCACTACCGCACAACGATGGCAATGCATTTCCATTCCTTTTATCGGGTTCTGCATCGTTACGAGCATGTTACTCCAAAATATCAATAAATACAAACAAGCCACCATCATGGCCCTCAGTCGCAGTGGCATTTTTCTGATTCCAACCATTCTTATCCTGCCACATTTTCTTGGGATGTTAGGTGTGATGTTAGCACAACCCGTAGCTGACATCTGTTCGTTTGCACTTGCCATTCCAATGCAAAGGAAGGAACTGAAAGAATTAAATACTTTGCAAAAATATTCTTCACAATCATAGCCCGTATGCCTCACAGCCCGCAATTTTCATCCATATGCTTTATCTTCTCTCTTTTGTTGTTATCAACATCTCCTGACTACATCTGCGCGAAGAATCATACAAACAAAACCCTAAATCTTTCAGTAGAGAAACAAAATGAAGCTCCTGTGCAAGCCATTGGAATAGAATTTGACCCACATTTTCTGACTCAAAATGTCACAGCCGACAATGGAACAAAAGAATCTGACTGGGACAATATTATTATTAGACGTCTCGAATTGTTACAGGTAAAAAAAATACGGGTTATGGTTCTTCCCCAATGGTATGAACCTGCAAATGATAACGACAATCCTACAATGGCAGACGTTTCTCATTTTCATTTCGATTCTCCAGAAATGAAAGGACTTTGCAAGCTTCTTGACATCGCCCAACTTCATCATATCATGGTTACATTAACTTTTTGGGGAGTCCGACCAAATTCGTTCATGAACAACGAAGACCACACTGGATGGATGATTGGACCTGCGAATGATAACGAATGGGCAGAAAACATCTCCGTATGTCTGCAATATTTACTCTGTAAGAAAGAATACTCCTGTATTCAAGAAATCACGCCAGTTAACGAACCAGACTGGTCGTTTTCTGCAAAAGGACGTTCACCAGAAGATAAATATATTGAGATGTGTCGTATTTTAGATGCACGTTTGCGGCAAGATGGACTGCGCAAGCTTGTTAAACTTAATCTTTCTGATAATTCTGACGGAGGCACAGGTAATCACCACTTTTTGCAAGCTTGCACAGAAAAACTAGCAAACACCGCAGATTTATTTAATTCTCACGCTTATATTTTTGGTTACACCACGCCAAATTCTACCATACTTAATTGGGAAAGAACAAACGTTTTATTAACTAAAGCTGCAGGCAAGCATCATTTTATAGGAGAATTCGGCTCAAACCAAACTGTAGGAGCGACAAAACAACTGGACATCAATCGGTACGAACGAGGCATTCTAATGGCCCGCATTGTCATCAATCTACTCAATGCCGGGGCGTGTGGAGCCAGTTACTGGAGTCTCCTTGATCAATATTACAGTAAACAAGAAGCACTTTCTCGAAACAATATGCAACAACTTGGTCTATGGAAATATCTCCGCAATGATTATCTGGATGACACCATCAATAAGGACATTCACAAGGATTATGAAGTGAGACCTCAATATTTTGCGTTTGGAATGCTCTCCCGTTTTGTAATGCCAAACTCAATAGTATATCCTATATTGACACATAGTGAATGGGTAGCTGCCACGGCATTAAGAAAGGTCAAAAACTATTGGACTTATCTATTCGCAAACCCTTTAAACGAAGACATTCGCATCAACATTTCAAATACACAGTTGCATAGAACAAAAAGATTCAAAATATACCAATACTTACGCCACTCCTTACCACAAGATGACAGCCCAATAGAAGCTTCCGCCACGTTCACTCAACAGGATGGACACTTGGTTTTCTCTTTACCAGCTTCTTCTTTTGTTATTTTAGAACAAGAATAATAAAAGATTCATTCCATATTCAATCTTTTGTCGGCTCTCATTTTGTCACAAAGCCTTTTTTGCCACCTTTAAAATCTATCATATCATTGACTATTGGCTATTAGTTTTTAAGAACGCCACAATTAATAACTTTTAAAAATAGTCTCTGGAAACATGAAATTTTATTGAAAAGCAATTTCTCTCATTTCTTTTCTCATTCCTTTTTTGTATATTTGCACCATTGTGATAGGAGATTTTAATCTCTACTAAATAACCGAAATAATCAATTTATTTAAAACATATCAAATGAAAAAAACACTTTTAATTGCAGCAAGCGCAGCCCTCATATTGGCTTCTTGCGGTGGGCAGAAAGGTCAGAAAACTGCTAATGCAGCAGACTCCTCAGCCACTCCAGAGTATCAGGTTGTCAATAAAGACACTGTAAATTTGAGTAAATTGCCAGTTGATAAAGATGGCTTCATTACACTGTTTGACGGTAAGACCCTGACAGGGTGGAGGGGCTACGGCATGGATGCAGCACCTAAAGCTTGGACGGTTGAAGACGGTGCAATTAAGCTGAAAGGTTCTGGTACAGGCGAAGGACACGGTGCAAATGGAGGAGACTTGGTTTTCTCGCACAGATTTAAGAATTTCCAATTGGAACTTGAATACAAAATTTCCAAAGGTGGAAACTCCGGTATTTTCTATCTTGCTCAGGAAGTCACAACGAAGAAAGACGGCAAAGATCAATTCGAGCCTATTTTCATTTCTGCTCCTGAATATCAAGTGCTTGACAATGCGAATCACCCAGATGCACAACTCGGCAAGGATGGCGATCGCCAAGCTGCTTCTCTTTACGATATGATTCCCGCCAAACCGCAAAATGCAAAACCGTTTGGGCAATGGAACAAAGCCAAAATTATGGTTTATGAGGGAACTGTTGTTCACGGACAAAATGATCAAAACGTTTTGGAATATCACCTTTGGACTCCGAAATGGACACAAATGTTACAAGCCAGCAAATTCAGCAAAGAAGCTTGGCCTCTTGCTTTTGAGCTACTCAACAACTGCGGCGGTAAAAACCATGAAGGTTATATCGGTCTTCAGGATCACGGTGACGATGTTTGGTTCCGCAACGTTCGTATTAAAATTTTGAAATAAATCATTCCATCATTGACAAACGAGTTAACAAGTTACCCTGTTTTCTCAGGACTTTCTTGTTGACTCGTTTCTTTATTTTAAGTTAACTCATATATCACAGATGAAAAAGTATATTTTATTATCCTTACTGGCTATCTTTTTAGGTAGTTTTGCAGCACCAGCCAAAACGGCTCCACTTCCAAAGAAAAACATGTGCTTACAACTCTACTCGATTCGCGATCTCATTGGGAGTCCCGAATTGTATGCGAAGAATCATGTCAAAGTTTTTAAAGAGCTTGCTACCATGGGTTACACCGACGTTGAACCCGCATTTTACGGAGACGGCAAATTCTATGGTATCTCTCCGGAACAGTTCAGAAAAGATGTAGAATCAGCCGGATTGAAAGTTTTGTCATCTCACACCACAAGAGGTTTGAGTCCCGAAGAAATCAAAAATCATGATTTCACTGAAGCCATGAAATGGTGGGACCAATGCATTGCCGCTCATAAAGCAGCTGGAGCAAAATATATTGTTACTCCGGGCTTCGGAACACCGAAAACACTGGAAGAAGGTCAAGTGCTTTGCGATTATCATAATGCCATTGGACAAAAATGTCGTGAAAACGGCATTAAATACGGTTATCACAGCCACTCTCACGAATTTCAAAAAGTTGAAGATCAAGTTTGGTATGACTATATGCTTAATCACATCGCTCCTGAAAACATGTTTTTCCAAATGGATGTTTATTGGGCAGTTATGGCCCAAGTTAGTCCAGTTTCATATTTCAAAAAATATCCAGGACGTTTCAAACTCCTCCACATCAAAGATAAATATGAATTGGGTGAAAGCGGTATGGTCGGTTTTGATGCCATTTTCAGACATGCAGCCGAAGCTGGTTTGGAAAATTTCGTTGTAGAACTTGAGGGCACAGACGGCACCATTGACATTATGGAAGGTGTCAGAAGAAGTGCTAACTACATTCGTAGCTCCAATTTTGTAAAAGCATCTTATTCAAAAAGATAATTTCTTCGTTTTTACAATTAAGCAAAAGGCCTGTCGAACAATTATTCGGCAGGCCTTTTGCTTTGACTCAATCTAAAAATCAATGCTACAACAAAAGGGACTTCCCTATTTATATATAAGTGTTGTTAATTTCTCTTCTGCAAAAATATCTTGAGCAGCCAAGAGAATATCTTCACTTGTTACACTGTGTACTTGATTAATTATTTCCGCCACATCACGATGTTTCCCCGTATGTGCAAACGTTTTTCCCAATGCAAGTGCATAACTTTCAAAATTATCACCAGCAATCAAAATTTGCCCTACCAATTGTTTTTGGGCAGCATGTAAACGGGCAGGACTCAGAGGCGTTTCACGCAATTGCGCCAACTGTTTCAAAACTAACTGGCGACATCTTTCCACATCTTCATCATCGCAGCCATAATAAACACTCCAAACACCTGTATCGGTATAACTAAACGTACTACTTTCAACCGTATAAACTAAACCGCGTTTTTCACGCAAACTGACATTTAATAAGGAATTCATCCCAGGACCTCCCAAAATATTACTTAAGAGGAAAAGTGGAACTCGACGAGAATCATAGCTACTGTATCCACGATTACCAATCAGTACATGAGCTTGATGGGTATCACGCTCACTTATGCGTTCTTCAGGCAAATATGCAGGCATTATTGTTCGTTCCTTACTGACATTTCCCGATGCAATATCTACAGTCATTTTTTGAGCAAGTTCCACAACTTTATCGAACTTAACATTTCCATAAACAAAAAATGTCACATTGGAAGGACAATAATAACGTCCTGTAAACCTTCGAGCATCTGCAGTTGTATATTCCCGTAAACGTTCAGCGTCACCCAAAATATTACGTCCCAAACCATATCCACGGAAGAGCATTTCTTCAAATTCGTCATAAATTAACTCAGCAGGAGAATCTTTGTAGCAGTCAATCTCATCGATAATAACCTCCACCTCTTTTTCTATTTCATGCTGAGGATAAACACTGTGAAACACAATGTCCATCAACAAATCCACAGCTCTGCGAAAGTCTTCTTTCTGCACCATGGCATAAAAAACGGTTTCCTCTTTATTTGTATACGCATTTAAATCTCCACCAACATGTTCCAGTCCATTTCGGATATGACAGGCACGCCTGCGTTCTGTTCCCTTAAAAGTTGTATGCTCACAAAAATGCGCCATGCCGGAATCTCGCAGCTCCTCATCACGAGTT
>JAQVXN010000051.1 GCA_028709135.1 Bacteroidaceae bacterium
CTTGACTATACAAAGATACAACAACGTAACATAGATAGCGATTAACCCCTCAAAAAACAGCCTACCATTTGTCCTCTTGAAAAATATAGCTCAATAATAGCCTACCATTTGTCGTATAGACCACATTTTACTTCGTAGAGTCTTTGATACACTTGATACATTTCTTTATTTGGTTGAAATTCTAACTAGATATAGAGTTTCCAATGAAAGGTTACTTCTCATTCTATGTGACGCGGTGCGTTTCTTTTGTGACGCGACGCGTTTCTTTCATGACGCACTGCGTTTCTTTTGTGACGCACTGCGTCACCAACTTTGATTGAGCATGTAAAAATTTAAAAAACATGATCGAATCAATTCTTTGAAAGCAACGAGTTGATTTTAAGGCCTGTATTTTCTCAAATAGAAAACCAAGAGAAACAATAGACCGACATCTAAATGTAACTTTTCTTCAACTAAACTTCAAGTCTTAAAACATTTCAGCTCATTTTGTTCTTGCCTGTTGACTCTAGGAATAAAGAATCCATTGGAAGTATAGTAATTATTTTCTTCTTATATGGAGAGGAATCAAAAATAATCATTATATTTGCCTATAAAATAAACCTCAACGTAAACTATTCTACTCAGGAATCGTAGGAAAGTACGCCAAAAGTGAATATGACTGTTTTAAATAACCTACAATTAGCTATTATGACTCCTTTCTATATTTGGTTGGGCATTGCTTTTGTCCTCTTTATTCTCGAAATACTTATTACATCGAGTTTTGCACTCCTTTGTTTTGCAGTAGGCGCCGTGGCAGCAGCTTTCATCGGTTTGGCCGGATTCAGTGAAATATGGCAATTTATCATCTTTGCCGTTTTCTCTTTACTCAGTTTTATTTTTATTCGACCAATATTAATCAACCATCTTAATAAACGCAGCCAAGGACGTCCAAAAACCAATGTGGATGGACTCATAGGCAAAACGGCAAAAGTGGTAGAACAAATCAACGGTCAACTCCAGTTTGGTCGTGTTATAATAGATGGCGACAATTGGCAGGCGGTTTCTGAAGATGACTCCACCATTGAAGTAGGAGAGAAAGTCGTTGTAGTAAGTATTGACAGCATCATTCTCACAGTAAGGTCGATATAACTGCCCTACGCTATTGAGTAAATTAGTATTCACGGTTCTATGAGCCACAAAAAAATTTGACATCATGACAGCTCTCTACATTTTAACAATTCTGGCATTAGCCATTATTGTAGTTGTATCCAAAGGCATCAAAATAGTGCCACAGTCAGAAACAGAAGTGATTGAACGCCTTGGACGTTACGATCGCACACTAGCATCGGGCCTCAACATTATTCTCCCTTTCATTGAACGTCCAAGAGAAATCTGCACACGCGTATCCTATCAAGCAAACAACGGTAAGACCTACGCGATAATTAAATCCACAAAAAAAATTGACCTTCGAGAACAAGTTTACGACTTTCCGAAACAGAATGTCATTACAAAAGACAACGTCGTGACAGAAATTAATGCCCTACTCTACTTTCAAGTTATGGACCCCGTTAAAGCGGTTTATGAGATTGACAATTTACCAAACGCTATTGAAAAACTCACACAAACCACCCTGCGAAATGTTGTTGGAGAACTCGAACTGGACGAGTCACTCACCTCACGCGACATCATTAATACCAAGCTGCGGATAGTTCTAGACGAAGCAACAAATAAATGGGGTGTCAAAGTGAACCGCGTAGAATTACAAGACATCACGCCACCCGACTCAGTACGCGAAGCCATGGAACAGCAAATGCAAGCAGAACGTTCGCGGCGAGCTGAAATTCTTCGTGCCGAAGGTGAAAAACAATCTCAAATTCTTCAATCTGAAGGACAAAAGCAATCAGTTATTAATCAAGCCGAAGCTCAAAGGCAATCCCAAATTCTAAAAGCCCAAGGTGAGGCTGAAGCAAAAATTTTGCAAGCAACAGCTGAAGCTAAAGCCATTGAAAAAGTAAGTGAAGCCGTACAACAAAGCAAAACGGATCCTGCGTCTTACTTACTTGCCACAAAATATATTGCAACTCTAAAAGAAATGGTTAGTGGAAAAGACGGCAAAACCGTTTATATTCCTTATGAAGCTACGGGTATGCTAAGTAGTTTGGGCAGCATTAAGGAAATATTCAACAAATAAATTTCTTTTACATCTGCTGTTGGCGATTCAAAGCCTCGGGTTTAACAATTTCACAATTAATCGCATCTAAAGTCTTAAAAATATTCAAAAAGGGAGGTTTGGAATTAAACAAACCCCCTTATTTGATCGTCTTAAAGAAAACAAAACTTCACGATCATGAAAAAATTTCATTTTCTCGGCACAATGATTATCCTCCTACTTGGAAGTGGATACATACAGGCACAATGGATTGAACCTGCGCAATATCAACAAATGCTTGGTCGCGGCATAGACGTCGATTGGTGGACCGCTCATAAAAATTACTCTCGACAGAATTTGGAACATGCCATTGCCGATTTTAATGATGCTGGCATTCAACATATTCGCATTACACTCACAAAAGATTATCTTTCTCCTCAAGATTTCGATATACTTGATGAACAATTAAATCAGTGCATTAGTTACGGCGTTACCCCGATAATTGCTTATAAGCCAGCTAATGCAAGATTTTATGCGGGTTCTGAAAATCGCATCTCAAATTGGTGGCGTATCATGGCAGAACATTACCGCAATTATCCTGCATGTCTCTCATTTGATATTATATTGGAACCAAATAATTCTATGTTTGCTTCGTATTCTGCCCTCAACGATTTCTATGAAAACTGTGTTGCTACCATACGCCAATCAAACCCATACCGCATTATCTTTATTGCGCCGATAGACAACAGTAACCCACTCAATCTGCAATATCTTCGTATCCCATCCAGAGCAAATGGTTATTTAATGGCAGAATGGCACTTTTTCTCAGAACCGAATTATAGCCACGTTTGGTATAATTGGCAAAACCGCCGTGCATATGAGGAACGCTTAATTAACCGCCGCATTGAAGCAGCCCTTGCATGGCAACGTCACACAGGCATCTATACTTGGGTAGGAGGTTGGGCCCCAGGTTCCTATTTCAAAACAAATTATGCTTCCTTGCAAGACGCCTTTACTGTATTTTTATGCAATGCTTTAGCACAGGCAAGAATTCCATTTTCCGTGCATGGCATCAACCAATATTATGATTATCACAATCGGGGTTGGCATCATACAGCCTATCACAACATGCAAACCATTTTTTCAAAAGGAAATTTCGCACATAGCGGCATTCCTATTGACCACCAAAATTTAAACATGGGCTTTTATATCGGAGACCGAAGATTTGGAGGCTCAAATCAACATCATAATTTCCAAACCTACTATAATAATAGCAGCAAACAACAAGATCAACATCCTCGAGATTTTAATATCGAAAAAGACCAAAATTACTCAAACAAAAGCTCTGACAATAATTTCAATGCCAACCGGATACATACAGGCGGATATGGACGCTACAACAATAAAACTGCCGCTATCAGCAACAATTCTGACAATAACTCAAATAGTAGCAACAATTATTCAGACAGTTATTCACCTTCACATCAAAGTAACGGAGGTTTCTCACGTAATAGAGCCTCTCAGGACACATCAAACGGGCCATCTACATCTTTGCAGTCTATTCCTGCTCGTCAACAACCAAATCCGTTCAGAAGTAATTCCGGAAATAATTCTTTTCGGCATGAAACCACAACAATACGTAAAAGCGGAAAGAATGCAAGACAACAAAATTCGTCTTACAACAATGCTCCACAACAAAAAAATGCAGAAAAACGATCCACTCCTTCGGAACGAAATGGAAGTGGAGGATTTTCACGTAACTAAAACAACTCTTCTGTTCTAAATAATAACGTTGACTTCACTTTCTGAGTTGAAGTCAACGTTATTATTTATTGCGCTCTAAGAAACTGTATCATGTTTTTTAAAATTATCTCCAATTAGAACATTGAAAAATGTCCACATTAGTATACGAATTGGAAATAAATTTCAACAGCCAAATTTCATTTTTTCTTCATTACACTATTTACAACACGAACTGTGCTAACCAATTTACCGGTAGATGTAAAAATATCTACATTCCATACGTGACTACTCCTCCCCGCATGAATAATCGTTCCAACAGCTCGCACCGTATCACCTTCATGCGCAGAAGCGACATGATTGCCACTAACCTGCATACCCACAACATATTCATCTGGTTTCGCCAAAATCATAGAACCAAGTCCGGCAACTGTTTCTGCTAAAGCTAATCCGGCGCCACCGTGCAAAATTCCAAAAGGTTGGCGCGTGCGGTGGTCAACCGGCATTGTCGCTTCCACTCTACTTGGAGAGGCATAAGTATAACTGATTCCCAAATTGCCCATCAAAGAAGTAGTAGATTGACGATTTAAATCACTCAGCGGAATACTGGAAGACTGCATCTTGGCCAAAATGAAAGCTTCAATGGCTTGAGCAACACCGTCCTCATCACAAGAACCAGTCACCTGATCGGCACAAGCCCTTACAGAATCGCGCGCATTAGCCATGGCAACACCAAGCCCAGACATTTCGAAAAGACCTACATCACGAACACCA
This sequence comes from Bacteroidaceae bacterium, assembly GCA_028709135.1. Lineage (GTDB taxonomy): Bacteria > Bacteroidota > Bacteroidia > Bacteroidales > Bacteroidaceae > UBA6382. Next base: position 4,643 of record JAQVXN010000051.1, read on the forward strand.
TCGCCAAAAGCCACTACTTGTTGACGTTCAATTTCCAGATGATCTAAGAGAACACTTAAAGCACCCGATTTATCAACGCCATAAGGTAAAATTTCTAAAAAATAATCTTCAGAACGATGTGCTTCAACGCTTCCATTAAGGCGCCGTTTCCATAAATTTGTCAGTTCCATCAATGAATTCTCATCATCACTTACTAAGACCAATTTATAGGGGTTAAAATCGATCGATGTTGAAAATTCCGGTTCATAAACGACCTCCATCCCATTTAGTTTTGCTTCAGCTTGGATATGAGGATTATCAGGAGTATCTGTAACAATACGATCTTCTGTATAGGTAAAAATAGGAAATTTATTTTTCAACGCTTTCTTCTCCAAATAAGGCACAATTTCAGGATTCACCTGACGTTCAAACATCACCTCACCTGTAGAAGCATCAATAATTTGACTACCATTATAAGCAATCACGAAACCTCCGTAAGTGGGCAATTCTAGCTCCTTTACAATTGCTTTCAAACCATATGTAGGACGTCCTGAAGCGAGAACAATACGAATACCTGCCTGCTGCACTTTAATTAAAGTAGAAAGTGTACGGCGAGAAACTTCATGATTAGAATTCAAGAGAGTTCCATCAACATCCAATACCAATAATTTATAATTCATCGTTTCTCATTTTCAATTTTCGAGTCGAAAGTTACATTTTCTTTTTGGATTAAGGCAATAACAAAACTAAAATTCGCGTTTTTGCAATAGTTCCTATTCTTGACAAGTATCTATATATTTCATTTTAAGAATCTAAAGTACTTAACTCTCAAGAAGAAAACAGGCACGACAAAAAGCCTATGAAAGAACATCTCGAAAATAATTCGTAACTTTGCGTATTCAAAAACAGATTTTCAGTGTAACAAATGAAAAAGCTATACATAGAAACATACGGATGCCAAATGAATGTGGCTGATAGCGAAACGATAGCCAGCATTATGAAAATGGGAGGCTACGATATTTGTGAGAATCAGGCTGAAGCCGATGCCATTTTTCTAAATACATGTTCTGTTCGTGATAATGCCGAACAAAAAATAATTAACCGGCTGAATGCTTTAGAAGCCGAGCGGCGTAAAGGGCACAAATTCATTTTGGGAGTAATGGGATGTATGGCAGAACGTACAAAGAATGAATTATTGGATCAACATCATGCCGACGTCGTAGCCGGGCCCGACGCATACCTGAATTTGCCTGAACTTGTTGCTCAAGCAGAAATGGGGCAAAAGGCGATAGACGTTGACCTTTCACTCACAGAAACTTATCGTGACATTATTCCACAACGCATCTGCGGAAATCATATTTCTGGCTTTGTCAGCATCACACGTGGCTGTAATAATTTTTGTCATTACTGCATCGTTCCATATACTCGGGGTCGAGAGCGCAGTCGAGATGTAGAGAGTATTTTGAAAGAAGTACACGATCTGCAAGAAAAGCATTATAAAGAGGTAACACTCCTCGGTCAAAATGTAAATTCCTATTGTTGCGAAAAAGATGGCCACTCGGTAAACTTTTCCGATTTACTACGAATTGTTGCTGAAAGTGTACCAGGAATGCGTATTCGTTTCACTACTTCACATCCCAAAGACATGAGTGACGCAACGCTACATGCAATAGCAGATTTACCTAACATTTGCAGACATATCCATTTGCCGGTTCAAAGCGGGAGCAACCACATCCTGAAATTAATGAATCGCAAATATACACGTGAATGGTATTTGGACCGAGTAGCCGCCATTAGAGAAATCATACCAGACTGTGGACTTTCCACCGACATATTCTGCGGTTATTGCGGTGAAACGGAAAATGACCATGAGCAAACGCTCTCCCTCATGCAGGAATGTAAATATGATTCTGCATTCCTCTTCAAATATAGCCAACGCCCAGGTACATATGCCGCCAATCATTTTGAAGACGACGTTCCTGAAAAAATAAAAATACGCCGCCTCGAAGAACTCATCGCCTTACAAAACCAGCTTAGTGCACAAAGCAACAAACGCGATGAAGGAAAACAGTTCGAAATTCTTGTTGAGGGACGTAGTAAACGCTCTATCAACCAATTTTTCGGTCGCACCGAACAAAACAAAAGTGTCGTCTTCGATCGTGGGTCCCATCAAATAGGAGAACGGATAAATATTCTTATTACTGATTCTTCATCCGCAACCTTAAAAGGTCATGAAGTTAAATAACTTTAAGCGCGCGCTTTTCAGCTACGATTTCACTACTTTTGCATGAATTTCGATGTAATATAGATTTGCACCATAATAAAAACAACTCGTTTTAATGGCAAGTAAAAAGAGACAGAAAGTTCGTGGTAGTGTTAATGTAGTTACCTCGTGTATCAGCACGACGCTTGTACTTGTATTATTAGGGACCGTCGTTTTTTTTGTTACTGTGGCCTCACATTTTTCCAGCAGCATAAGGGAAAATTTTACTGTTTCTCTACTTTTGGATGACGACCTTTCACAAGCTCAGACCTATAATTTACAGACAAAATTGAAAGCAATGAAGTGTGCACGTCTCGTTACTTACATTTCAAAAGAACGCGCATTGCAAGAACAAACACAGGCTCTAGGAACAGACACCACGAAGTTTATGGGACAAAATCCCATGCCAGCTTCTTTTGAAGTACATTTAAAAGCTGATTATGCAAACAGCGACAGTCTTAAACAGGTAATCCCAGCTCTTAAGCAAGATCCTTCCATTTTGGACGTATCTTATCCAGAAAGCCTCATGGAAAGTTTGAATAACAATATTCGCAAAGCAAGTACTATTATGCTGATCATTGCTTTATTATTGGCATTTGTGTCATTTGCTCTCATTAACAACACCATCAGACTCAATGTACATTCCCATCGGTTCCTGATATACACCATGACATTGGTCGGTGCTAGTTGGAGTTTCATTCGTCGTCCGTTTCTCATTAAAGCCTTTTGGATTGGTTTTGTTTCAGCATTCGTCGCGGCAGCTTTTCTAGTTACCGGCATATATGCCATACAAGAATATGAGCCAAATATGATAAGTCTTATTACATGGGATGTTATGACAGCTACACTTGCTGCCGTCTTTCTTTGTGGTATTTTACTCACATTGCTCTGCGCATTCTTCTCAGTAAATAGGAACTTGGGGCTCAACTACGATAAGCTTCATCGCTATTAAACACTTTATTACGAAAATATCTCACAACAATGAATAGAAGAAATTTTGCATTTGACAAGGCTAATTTCATTCTTCTTGCAGCAGGAATGATTATCGTTCTCCTTGGTTTTATTCTAATGTCAGGCAGTGGCTCTACAGAGCATGCTTTTAACCCTGATATTTTTAGTGCACGCCGCATTAAAGTGGCGCCCATTGTTTGTCTCGCTGGTTTTATCTTCATGATTTTTGCTATTTTACACTATCCAAAAAATGGAGATGAGAATGACAAAATTATAGATGCTGCCAATAAAGCAACGGCCAGTGATCCTCTAAAAAAATAAGTTCCAATAAGCATGGACTTATTTCAAACAATTATCATAGCCATCGTAGAAGGCTTAACAGAGTTCTTGCCAGTTTCCTCTACGGGCCATATGATTATTGCCCAAAGTTTGTTGGGCGTGGAAAGTACACCTTTTGTAAAAGCATTTACTGTTATTATACAGTTTGGTGCTATTCTATCAGTAGTTTGCATTTATTGGAAACGTTTTTTTACAATTCCAGACAAATCAATTGGACTTAAAAGTTTATTCAATTTTTATGGTAAACTCGTTATAGGAGTTATACCTGCCGTAGTACTTGGGCTTTTGTTTAATGATTCTATCGAAAAAAATTTGGGCAACGTCACATTAGTAGCTTGGATGCTCATGATTGTAGGTATTTTCATGTGTTTTTGCAATAAAATTTTTGGAAACAAAACAGAAGGTGAAAAACTCACCTATAAACGTTCATTTATTATTGGATTCTTTCAGTGCATTTCCATGATTCCAGGAGTATCTCGTTCATTTGCTACTATCATTGGTGGAATGGCTCAAAAAATGACGCGCAAAGAGGCCGCGGAGTTTTCTTTTTTCCTTGCAGTACCAACTATGTTCGGAGCAACATGCCTTGAACTTTTCAAAATGTTGAAAGGAGGACAAATGGCTATCATTAACGAAGGCAACAATCTCAGCATGCTTATTATTGGCAGTATCGTCTCTTTTATCGTAGCCATAATCGCCATTAAATTTTTCATCCGTTTTCTCACCAAATACGGTTTTACAGCCTTTGGTATTTATCGTATTATTGTAGGTGGACTCATTTTACTCTTGCTGCATTATGGATTTTCATTACAAATGGTTGGATAATGGATTTTCAACAAGGCGAAATACTTCCTTTTTACAAACCGTATGAATGGACCTCGTTCGGTCTTGTTTCTCGCGTTCGGCACATTCTCACTGACCGTTTAGGAACAAAAATAAAAATAGGGCATGCTGGCACACTGGATCCTTTAGCTACAGGAGTCATCATTTTATGCACAGGACGTGCGACCAAACGAGTCGAAGAAATTCAACAACATACAAAAGAATATATAGCAACACTAAAATTAGGTGCTACAACAGCAAGTTATGATCGTGAACATCCTGAAAATGCTATATTTCCAACGGGTCATATCACTCAAGACCTTGTTGTAAATGTACTTCAAAAATTTGTTGGAAAAATTGAACAAATTCCACCCGAATACTCTGCCTGTAAAATTGGAGGCGAACACGCATACAAGCTGATTCGCAAAGGGCAAGAAGTTCTATTAAAACCAAAAACACTTATCATTGATGAAATTGAACTTCTTTCATACGAACTGCCAGAAATACAAATCAGAGTTGTTTGCAGTAAAGGCACTTACATTCGTGCTTTAGCACGTGATATCGGAGCCGCACTAGACAGCGGAGCCTACTTAACCGCTCTTAAACGCACCCGCATAGGCTCAGTAACATTGGCTGACTGCCTTACACTCGAGGACTTTCCAAATTGGCTAGACAAACAAACTCTTTTTAATCAAACAGAAACTAC
>JAQVXN010000052.1 GCA_028709135.1 Bacteroidaceae bacterium
TCTTCTCCCGTATCCATGTCGTCTGTAAACCAGCAGTGAGGAGCTCCAACAACTTGGTCCAACCACACTTCACAACCATCCGTTCCACCAATAAAACGATGGTGTATCACATAATGCCCGTTGGTTGGTGATTTGCCAGCTACCGTGTCAGTCAACTCTTGTGTACAACGGTTTTTAGCGACCAAATAACCTACAGCTAAAGGTACCGGCATATAAGTCCCCCATCCACCTGCATTTGTCAAATCGCCAGTCCACTCAGAAGTGCGGTCCTCCGTGCCATGAATTTCCAAGAACGGAATGGTTCTGTGGGCATCCAACTGCTGATACATCCATACGAGTGTGAGTCCAGCAATAGAACCAAGAGCTTTAAATACAGTCTGATCGCTATAAGCTAACAAATAGCACATTTCACCTCCATTCGACATGCCCGTCAAAAAGGTATTCTGCTTACTCAAGTTATACTTTTTTTGGACAATTTGAGCCATGCGACATAACGTCTTCACGTCGTTAACTTTCCATCCCTCTTGGAAGGGGTAACCCACGTTCCAACTTCTTACATTTTTTGGATCCGCAAGTCCCAACGGCACACAGAGTGCAAATTGATGATGCGTTGCAGCACTATTCATCCATGTGTTTACATCCCCATTTCCACCATATCCGTGTATTGCAAACACTAATGGAGACTGTGCAGGCAGGTTTTCAGGCAAAAACATTTTAAAATGGCGCATTTCACCACCTATTTTTGCAGAATCGTCAACAATACGCTGCGCCTTTATTTGGACAGTCACAGCAAAAACGAACAGTATCAATACTGCTTTCATTCCGAAGCTTTTCATTTCTGTATTTTTACGATCAAATTAGTCCTTATAATATTCCGAAATAGCTATTTTGATGCCACATATTCATAACAACCTGCATCACTTTGTCCGTCGCTCAAACGCGAAACGCCCAAGCGATCGTATGGATAATAGCTTCCCGTTACAGCGATATCCCCAATGCCTATAGCAGCAGACTTTGCCACCAAGCCAAAACCGAAAATGAGTGCATCTTCATTAAACTTTGGGAAATTACCTTCACGGCACACTTTATGGCTCTCATTATCCCAAAGACACTTTTCCACCTTATCGTCGTTTTTAATTTCTGGGGTGTTAAGAAGACAATTATAAAATCCGTAGTTAAACCCTGCATTCTGAAACTTTTCAGATTGTTCTCCCATAATTTCATCTTGTGAATAGCCTGTAATAATACAATTACGGAAGTAGGCACGTACAATAGGATAGGCTGCCTGATGATATTCATTTGAATAGTGCAGAGAAGCTCCACGTAAAGCTGAAAATGGATAAAAATTGGCGATGGTACAATGGATAAAATCAGCATCACCACCACAAATATTTACACAATTACCTGCAGCATTTGTGATCTGGCTGTTTCCTATAAAAATTTTAGAGGCCATAACGCGGAGACAATCTCCTGCCATATTATGGACTATACTGTTTTCTAAACGCAATTTGTCTTTTGTCACATCAGAAGAATCGCAAACAATGCCATCGAATCCACTGTGGATGTCACAGTAGTTAAGATGATTATCATAACTGCTTTTAGTGAAGTGCACGCCTTTCCACTGGTTGGAAATACGATCGTATGGCTGATTCACAAACATTAAATCAGTGCGATCGCCACGCAACACAACCGGATTCTGTAAAGTCCCAACAGCATGTAGTGAACCGTCGACTCTAAGACCGGTATTACTATGAAAATAGTATCGTGTTCCTTCTGCCAGAGTCAGAGTAGCACCTTCTTCCACTGTTAAACTGTCATAAATCAGATACGGACGTCGAGCAGATAATATGGTATCTTTCTTGATGTGTAACCCGCGTAAAACGACTACGTCTTGGATACGTGCCGTTAGAACCACTTTTTGCTTCATACCATTTGCCAATGTAAAAACCAGAATTGCAGACGTCTTAACAGGGTCATCAATGTTCGTTAATTGCGGCGTAAGTTCCACGAAAGCTCGAAGGCTATCTTTTTTCCGGCAGTCAATGCTCCCTGTAAGACCGTTGTTTATATACATACCATCTACATTCACGCGGAATCCGTTGTTAATGCCGCCTTCAAAGGATACGTCTGTAATGCTTATACCGTCTGAATTGGGATTATAAATCATAAAATATTTAGTCGCCGTTTCCACTCCTGCAAGAACGGTATCCAATTTAATTGTATCTTTTGAAAAGGCAAGTTTGTCTCCTGCAGCTGTGTCAAACTTTTCTTCACTCATGCAAGAGCCAAAAACAAATGCCGCCAACACGATCAGACTTATTTCAAAATATTTCTTTCTCATAATTACATTCAGCTCTTGATGATTAAGAGTTCTTAGTATGGTAGAAAACGTTTGGTTGCGGATTTTATTTTACAACTACGGCCATTTTCAAAAAGAACGGTGCAAAAACTACATCTGCACCGTTCTTTTTTACTTTTATTGTTCAGGAATATTTTTCAGAACTTCTTGCAAATGCTCCCAAACCATTTTTACGGTAGGAATTAACAAACGTTCATCTGGAGAATGTACTCCGCGTAATGTGGGTCCAAACGAGACCATATCCATTTGCGGATACTTCTCGCTAAACAAACCGCATTCCAAACCTGCATGAATAGCTCTTACAATAGGTGCGTGACCAAAAAGACGTTCATAAGCATCAACTGTAATTTTCAATAACGGACTATTTGGATCAAGGTGCCATCCGGGATATCCCGTATTAACTTCTGTGCGGGCGCCGGCCAAATCAAACACTGAACGTACAGCATCGCAAGCAGCTAAACGTTTGCTCGTCAAATTACTGCGTTGCATCGTTTCAATATAAATCACATTTCCCTTTAAGCGTACACTGGCCAAATTGGATGAGGTTTCTACAAAATTATCAATATCCTGACTCATCGCAAAAACTCCATTCTGGACACCCACAAGTGCTTTTATCAGATTGTCTGTGACAGATTTTTTAATAACTTTTTCTGCTGCCGAAACACTTTCCAGTTCAAAAACCATTGTTTTCTCTGTTACAACATACTCCTCTTCAAATTCAGCTGTCATTACATTGAAATCTACACGCACGTTTTCCTTAAACTTCGTGGGTACACAACAAATTACGTAACCGTCTCTGGGAATGGCATTGTGCAATCCTCCGCTCTGAATGTCAGATAAACGCACGTCATATTTCTTCATCATATTAAATAGTAGACGAGCCAAAAGAATGTTTGCATTTGCACGTTTTTTCTCTATGTCGTCACCGGAATGACCTCCTACAAGTCCTTTAATCTGCATTTTAAAGAAGAAGTAATCTGCCGGTACATCTTCAAATTCTACATCAAAAAATGCTTCTGTATTTGCACCTCCCGCACAGCTGATAAAAATTTGTCCTTCGTCTTCAGAATCAAGATTAATGAGGTATTTACCCGTCATGAAACCAGCCTTAAGACCCGATGCACCGCCTAAACTCGTTTCTTCAGCGCGTGTAAAAACACATTCTATCGGACCGTGTTTCACACTGTCATCTGCCAAAACAGCCATTTCCATGGCAACACCAATACCATCATCTGCTCCGAGTGTTGTACCTTTAGCTCTCATCCATTCTCCATCAATTTCAGTTTGAATGGCATCTTTTTCAAAATCAAAATCCAAACCGGCTACTTTTTCACAAACCATATCCATGTGACTCTGAATAACGGTTGTAGCAAGTTTTTCATAACCTTTTGAAGCAGGTTTGCGGATTAAGACGTTGCCAGTTTCGTCTGTCAGTGATTCGAGCCCTAATTTTCTACCGTAATTAACCAGAAAATCCATCATCTTATCCTCTTTATTTGATGGACGGGGTATTTTATTTACCTCTGCAAAGCAGTCGAAAACTAGTTTCGGCTCTAAATTTAGTTTTCCCATATTATACAATTTAGTTGTTGATTTCAACTTACTCTTACAAAAATACTCATTTTATTATTCACGACCAAACTTTTGCTTGCTCTGTTTTTGGGGCTTATATTTATCTTTCAAAAGTTAAGTTTCAAAAACAAGTCTTTGATTTATGAGAGGGAGGGTATTTTGTGATTAAAGTCACATTGTGGATGATTCTTGAATTTCTCTTTAGTATGATAGATGTTATCTATTGGCTAAAAGACGGAAAATTTTTGTCTATTCAAATAATGGGAAAGAAGTAAAACAAAACTTATGAACCCACCATTTGCGACATTAACGCTTAAACAGCGTAAACTCTGCAAATCATTAAAGAAAATTAGTTTTTTTCTTTTTGCATATATCATAACTTGCGTTACCTTTGCAGCTTATTGATAACATCATGCTTAAACTCCTGTTTTCGGCCATTTCAATCGTTGCCATATTGATAATATTATTACCGATATGTTGGTTTAGCGAAAGATATAGGCTTTGTGAGTTCTCTATTGATCAAAAAATACTTTAATGAAGGCATTTATCACGTCAAAACAGCAAGATGAGTTTCAATGACGCCACAATGCTCTGCGTAGATTAAAAAACATCGATCACGAAATTTAACAACGAACATATGAAACATTTTTCTTCTTTTTTAGGTTTTTCTCTCATAATGGTAACAGCCATTACAACGAGTTGTGGTAAACAACAAAACTCCACAAAACCCGTGCTAAGAGGTGATGCTGCCACTGAAAACACGAGAATTGCATACGTTGATGTCGATTCATTAATGAAAAAATATCAGTACTGCATAGATTATTCTGCAATTCTCAAAAAGAAAACAGAATCCATACAGAATACCCTGAGTAGCAAAGGTCTTGCACTACAAAAACAGGCAGCAGAATTTCAAAGCAAAGTGCAATCAGGAGCCTTTACTCGAGAACAAGCCGAAACCGTTCAAACGTCTCTGCAAACGAAACAGGCACAGCTCCAAAACCTCCAGCAAAGTCTTGCTGCTGCCTATGAAAAAGAACAGGATAAATACAATAATGCACTTCGTGATTCTTTACGCAGTTTCTTGAAAACTTATAATAAAACTTATGGTTACACCTTTATTATCAGTAAAGCAGGAGACAACATACTGCTTGCTGACGACAAATATGATATTACTGAAGATGTTATCAAAGGACTAAATAAACGTTATACACCTTCTGCCAGCATTAAAGGCCAATTAACAAAATAAGTTTGAATGTATTATAAGCTCTGCGGTCTTCGTCTTGCGGAGCTTTTTATTGATCTGTTGAACAAAAAGTTGGAATTTTTACATTTTTAGAATCATAATATTTGACAAACGACCGATCTATTCATACATTGGTATTTGAGTTCGGGATAATAAATTAAAAGAAAGAGCATTTGTTTGTTTTACCGATTTTATATCCAGAAAGCTCTTGCAACTGATTGTGGATTGTCAAAGAAGTAATAAATTAAGACAGCATATAGAAAGTTAGCTTTCTATATGCTGTCTTAATTTCATCTATAATGCAAAATGGAAGGGGTGACTTTGTATATCATTCTTAAGATTGTTGTATTCTTCTGATTTTCAATCATAAAATGTGCCAATATCTTACTATCATCCTATCTTTCAACGGGTATTTTACAACTTCTCTTCTTCTCTTCTCAGGGGCTCAGGTATGCATGTTGTTATTTTGGTTCAGTTGGTAAAGTTGGGGATTTAACAAATTGTTCCTTTTTGAATGATCTATAAAATATCACTTTTGCTTCATGCCAAGAAAATCAACAACTATAAGGATATCCCTGTCCATGTTCCTTCCTAAAGGCCTGCTTGACTATTTTCATTTTGCTTATTATTATATTGATTATGGCGTAAAATGAACCCATTGCTTTCAAAAAATTGATTCGATCGTGTTTCTTAAATTTTCACATGCTCAATCAAAGTTGGTGACGCAGTGCGTCACAAAAGAAACGCAGTGCGTCATGAAAAAAACGCGTCGCGTCACAAAAGAAACGCACCGCGTCACATAGAATAAGAAGTAACAGCTCATTTAGAACATTGTATTTGGATAGAATTTCAGCCAAATAAAGAAAAGTATCAAGTGAATCAAAGACCCTACGAAGTAAAATGCTTCGGTCTGGTTAAAGTCCTGACCTATAATATACTGTTTTAAAAAAGGAATGTAATTGAAGTATTAAAAATCCTGGTGTCCTTTCTATCTTGCGTCTTCCGATCCGATGTTGTCTTAAACTATATGCTGTTCTTTACAAAGTGTTTTTTGTATACTCTATTTTAGTCCAAAGATTGTTAAACAGGTTCCTCGTATTTGTTTAATTCTTAAATTTGTATTTGTTAATTAGAAAACAAGAATAACAATGAGAGATGACATAACCATCCGCTGCATAAATACAGGTGAACAAAAGAAAGTACCTGCAGGAAGTTCGCTTTATACTATTTATCAAGTTTTCAAGCCTGCAAAGTTAGGAAACGTTACCAACGCAAAAGTAAATAATGTCATAGAGGGATTGCGCTATGTTGCTTTTAATAACAAAGACGTAGAATTCCAAGACATCACTTATCCATCAGGAATGCGTACTTATACACGTTCTCTTTTCTTTGTTTTAAGTCAGGCTGTGCAACAAGTTCTTCCTGGAGAAGATGTTTGTATTGAAGCCCCAGTCTCAAATGGTTACTACTGTCGTTTACGTCCTTTCCGAGATATAGAAGAAAGCGAAATTGAAGCAATTCAACAGCGTATGGACGAAATCATTCGGAAGAATTTACCTTTTAAACGAGAAGTTTGCCCAACACAAGATGCTATTAAGCTTTTTGAAGAACGGGGCATGTATAGTAAGGTTAAATTGCTTGAAACGTGCCATACACTTTACTCCTTTTATTATACTTTAGACGGACAACCGGATTATTATTACGGATCACTTCTGATGAATACCGGACAACTTAAGTTGTATGGTCTAATGCGCTATAATGAAGGACTTCTGCTTCGCATACCAGATCCTAAAAACCCAACACAACTCAGGCCACTTATCAAACAGGAAAAAATGCTTGATGTTTTTCGGGAACATCATCATTGGCAAGAAATCATGGGAGTTCGCACGATTGGCGAACTCAACGAAGCTTGTGAGCAAGGTCTGACTTATGAACTTATTAATGTTTCCGAAGCCTTGCAAGAAAAAAAAATCTGCCATATTGCAGAAGAAATACAACGTCATCCTGAAGTACGCCTTGTTCTTATCTCGGGGCCATCTTCAAGTGGAAAAACTACATTTTCGAAACGACTGAGCGTGCAGCTAATGACATGCGGAATCAAGCCTTTTCCTTTTTCTATGGACCAGTACTTTGTAGATCGTGATAAAACTCCTCGTTCAGAAAACGGCGATTATGATTTTGAATCCATTGATGCTCTAAATATTCCTTTGTTGGAAGAGCATTTACAGGATCTTTTTGACGGAAAGGAAGTGGAACTACCGAAGTATAATTTTCAGACGGGCAAAAGCGAATTGAGCGGGAAAAAAGTGAAACTGGAAGAACATACCGTCATTATTATGGAAGGTATTCACGGGCTCAATCCAAAGCTGACCGAAAATATCAGTGACGTTATCAAGTATAAAATTTATGTATCTGCGCTGACAACTATTCTTCTTGACAATCATAATTACATTCCAACAACTGATAATCGGTTGCTGAGACGCATTGTTAGAGATTATAAATATCGTGGGTACTCTGCCAAAGACACTATTCAACGTTGGCCTAGTGTAGCAGAAGGAGAATACAAATGGATTTTCCCTTTTCAGGAAAACGCAGATATAATGTTTAATTCTGCACTCCTTTTTGAATTAGCTGGACTCCGTAACCAAGCTCTTCCATTACTTGAGATGGTTCCCGAAGATGTACCAGAATATTCTGAAGCCTTTCGACTTCGCAAGTTCCTCAGATACATCCAACCTATACAAATTGATGCGCTTCCTCCAACTTCTTTATTGCGGGAATTCTTGGGAGGTAGTACATTTCATTACTAAATTCATGTTGATTCTACCTGTTGTGTTGCCAGATCATTTGTCTGAGAGGAAGAATACGGATGTTTTATTTCAAAGGACAAAAAACAAGTTATTTAATGACAATGGTTTATGTCTTTTCTTAAATATCAATTGTCTACATGCAACGAAACAAATTATTTTGATTTTGTTCGTTTGCATAAATTTTGCACTATCTTTGCAGTTGACAATTAATAAAAAGTCTATTTCTCTAAGGTGTCAAATAGCAAGACTTCTTGCATTTTCGCCTGTAAGTTAAAGAGAACTCTGCAAAAAATCAGTAACAATGAACCACGGATTTGTTAAAGTTGCAACAGCTATCCCGTCTGTTAAAGTTGCAGACTGCACATATAATACGGAACATATTGAGCACCTTATTGAGGTGTGTGAAAGTAAAGCCGAAATTATATGCTTTCCAGAACTTTGCATCACGTCTTATACTTGTCAAGACTTATTTTCGCAACAACTCTTGCTGGAAGAAGCGGAATTATCACTCATGAAACTTACTAACGCTATACGTTCAATTAATATTATTGCAATTGTTGGACTTCCTGTTAGTTTTCATGGTGCACTTTACAATTGTGCGGCGGTCCTCTTTAAAGGAAAAATTCTTGGTATTGTTCCTAAAAGTTACTTGCCAAATTATAAGGAATTTTATGAAATGCGGTGGTTTACATCTGCTTTAAACATGGCGAACAGCACCATTAATTTTGCAGGACAAACTACGCAAATAGGCCCGCATCTTCTTTTCACTACAGCATCGTGCACTTTTGGAATTGAGATATGTGAAGATCTATGGGCTCCCATACCTCCCAGCTCGGAACTTACCTTGCAGGGAGCTGAAATTATTTTTAATCCGAGTGCAGATAATGATGCTATTGGCAAACATGAATATTTGAAAGGACTGATTAGTCAACAAAGTGCGCGGACTCTTAGTGGATATGTTTTCGCTGGTTGCGGCTTTGGTGAAAGTACACAAGATATTATTTTCAGTGGGAAAGGCTTTATTTATGAAGAAGGACATCTTCTTGCAGAAGCAAAACGCTTTAGCTTAGAAGAGCAACTTATCATTAGTGAAATTGACGTTGACCGGCTCCGTAACGAACGGCATATGAATACGACTTTTACTACCAGTGTATCACGTCAGAATGCAATAAATCCTTTTATACATATTGATACGCACGCCATGTTTGAGGGCGTAAATTTTAAGTTATCGCGGAAAATTAATCCACATCCATTTGTACCAGATGGTCCCGAACTTGATGCACGTTGTGAAGAAATCATCAGTATGCAAGTTGAGGGCCTGGCAAAACGTTTTCTTCATACCCATGCACAGACATTAGTCGTTGGCATTAGCGGCGGTCTGGATTCTACGTTAGCCTTATTAATATGCGTTAAAGTTTTTGATACACTTAAACTGAACCGAAAAGGCATTGTAGGCATCACCATGCCTGGTTTTGGTACCACAAACCGAACATATACGAATGCTACCAACCTTATGAAGTTCTTAGGCGTTAGTATTCGTGAAATCAGCATAGCTGATGCTTGTTTGCAACATTTTAAAGATCTAAACATCGACGAACAACAGCACGACGTTA
>JAQVXN010000053.1 GCA_028709135.1 Bacteroidaceae bacterium
ATGTTCCGTCTATACTTCGGTATTTTCTGGGGCACTGAAAACAAAGCTTATCACGAGGAACACAAACCTCACGAAAGTCCGGCCGTGATGACGATACCTTTAATTTTTCTTACACTCATCACGCTTACGGTCGGCTGGATTCTTCCCGGAACTTTTGGCAATTATGTCAGTGCTACTGGAAAAGCCTACCACATCGACATCGAAATGAGCGTAGCCATTACGAGTGTGATCATTGCCATCATTTCAATTGCATTGGCAGCCTGGATTTACGCCCGCAGCAGTCAGCCTATTGCTGACCGTTTACAAGCCGCCATGCCGCGACTTCATAAATGGGCCTATCATCGCTTCTATATTGACGAAATTTATCAGTTCGTCACTCACCGGATAATCTTCGCCCACATCAGTCGTCCTATTGCATGGTTCGACCGTCACGTTGTAGATGGATTCTTCAATTTCCTGGCGTGGGGCACAAATGCTACAAGTTATCAAATCCGCACCTTGCAAAGTGGTCGCGTACAGCAATACGCCTTCGTTTTTCTCCTCGGTACGCTGATTCTTATTTTAATGTTGATTCTTTAATACTGCCTGCGATATGAATTTCTTATCATTATTTGTATTGATTCCCTTGTTAATGATGTTGGGCCTTTGGCTCTCCAAAGGGACAAAGGGCATTCGTGCCGTCATGGTCGTCGGCAGTTCTGCACTTTTGGCTTTAGCCATTGCCCTGACTGTTAAATTTCTCACTGATCGTGCCGGTGGCAATACAGCCGAGATGCTCTATACAGCTGCCTTTGATTGGTTTTCTCCACTACACATTCAGTATTCCGTCGGCGTTGACGGCATCTCCGTAGCCATGCTGCTACTGTCTGGTGTCATTGTTTTTACAGGAACATTTGTTTCTTGGGAAATGCCTAAAGAATATTTTCTCTGGTTCACGCTCCTCTCCATGGGTGTTTTCGGGTTCTTCATTTCGGTAGACATGTTCATGATGTTCATGTTCTACGAAATTGCCCTTATCCCGATGTATTTGCTTATCGGCGTTTGGGGTACAGGCCCCAAGGAATATGCCGCCATGAAACTTACGTTGATGTTGATGGGAGCTTCTGCTTTCCTGATGTGTGGCATTTTCGGAATCTTCTACGGCGCTGGTGGACAAACCATGAATATTATGGATATTGCCAACCATGTTAACGGTGCGCACCTTATTGCTCTCGGTCAACAATATATTTGGTTCCCAATCACATTTGTTGGGTTCGGTGTTTTAGGTGCACTATTTCCATTCCATACTTGGAGTCCTGATGGTCACTCTTCTGCACCAACAGCAGTTTCCATGCTTCATGCAGGCGTATTGATGAAGTTGGGTGGATATGGATGTTTTCGCATCGCCATATTTTTGATGCCGCAAGCTGCCAATGAATTGAGTTGGATTTTCCTGATCCTGGCAGGTACAGGCGTTGTTTATGGTGCCCTTAGTGCCTGTGTTCAGACCGACTTGAAATATTTAAACGCTTATTCTTCGGTATCACATTGCGGCATGGTACTCTTCGCCATCCTGATGCTTACCACGACAGCTTCAACAGGTGCCGTGATCCAAATGCTCAGCCATGGTTTAATGACAGCCCTTTTCTTTGCCATCATCGGTATGATTTATCATCGTACCGGCACTCGCGATATTCGCCAGCTAAATGGTTTGATGCGCATCATTCCTTTTTTAGGCGTAGGTTTTGCCATTGCAGGTCTCGCCAATTTGGGCCTTCCAGGTTTAAGCGGTTTTGTAGCTGAAATGACCATTTTCGTAGGTTCATTCCAAAATGCCGATACGTTCCATCGCGTACTAACCATTTTAGCAACAACGAGTATTGTAGTAGCTGCTGTTTATATTCTCCGCATGATCGGCAAGATTCTTTATGGAGTCAATGTCAATCCAGAACATGCCAAAATCCACGACGCACACTGGGAAGAACGTCTGGCTATCATTGTATTGATTTTCTGTATTGCAGGCATCGGTTTGGCTCCGTCTTGGATCAGCCACATGATAGAAGGCAGCGTAGGCCCCATGATGCAACACATCGGCCACTTTACGTCACAGTGTAATCCCTTTCTTTAATCTTTAAATATTCGGAAATAAAAATGGATTATTCACAATTTTTAAATATGCACGACGAGCTTTCGCTTTTGGCTGTCATCGTCATTCTATTTCTGGCAGACCTCTTTATCTGCGGTGACCGTAAGAGCGGAGTACCCGCCAAATCACTTTCCGTTCTCCCCGTAGTGCTAATAGCGATCCAAACAGTTTACGTGTTGCTTGCTCCGAAAACAGGCACTACAACTTTTGGTGGCATGTACCAACTGACGCCTATGATGTCTATTGTCAAAGGCATACTCAATGTGGGCACCCTTATCGTCTTTCTCATGGCTCACGAATGGATGAAACGTCCTGAGAATAAAATCAAACAGGGAGAATTTTACCTGCTCACACTATGTACACTACTGGGCATGTATTTCATGATTTCTGCTGGTCACTTCCTCATGTTTTTTATTGGATTGGAATTGGCTTCAGTGCCAATGACAGCCCTTGTGGCTTACACCAAAAAAAATCAGGAATCGGCCGAAGCCTCTGCCAAATATATTCTTACGGCGCTGTTCTCAAGTGCCCTGCTGCTTTACGGCATCTCACTTCTTTATGGAACCTGCGGCACACTCTATTTTGACGATATGGCTGTCCATCTTGATACATCAAATCTCGTACAACTGATGGCTCTGGTCTTCTTTATCTCTGGTCTCGGCTTCAAAATCTCACTTGTACCTTTCCACCTCTGGACGGCAGACACTTATCAAGGTGCCCCTACACCGGTTACAGCCTACCTCAGTGTGATCTCAAAAGGCAGCGCCGCGTTTGTACTCTTCATCGTACTTATCAAAGTTTTTGCTCCCTTCATTGACAATTGGAACCAGATTTTCTTCTGGATTATCATTATCAGTATCACTTTGGCAAACATCTTTGCCATACGGCAAAACAACATGAAACGTTTCATGGCATTTTCTGCTATCTCACAGGCCGGATATGTAGTTATGGGCGTCATGGGAGGAACCGCAGAAGGCATGACAGCCATTGTCTACTATATTTTTGTATATCTCGTAGCAAATCTTGGCATTTTTGTCATCATGAACATTATCGAACAGCGCAGCGGTAAAATCAATATCAGCGATTATGATGCACTCTATGACACCAATCCGAAATTGGCTTTTATCATGACGTTGTGTCTATTTTCTCTGGCAGGAATACCGCCTTTTGCAGGCTTTTTCTCCAAGTTCTTCATGTTCATGGCAGCATTCAAAGCCGGATTCCATTTACTCGTATTCATTGCATTAGTAAACACGGTCATTTCACTTTACTACTATTTACTGATCGTGAAAGCCATGTACATCAAAAAGAACGACAGTCCTGTCCTCTCTTTTCGGAGCGATGCTTACACACGTATTGGATTAGTTCTCTGTACGATCGGAGTAGTTTTTGCTGGCATCCTGAGCGGAGTTTATCAGTATTTAGACACTTTTGCTTACGGACTCTTACCATAAAGTTTCCCAAAACACAAATCATACCAAAAATCCCCTTACCAGTCTTGGTTAAGGGGATTTTTTATTCCCCTTTTGCAAAATATTCTGCTAGAAATTAGGACAAATTCTATATCATCAAAAAACACCAATTCAAATAATTACTCAATTACAGAAAGGCCAATAAACACATTCAAATACTTATATTCCAAATATTTAAAAAACGATTTGGCCAAAAAAGTAAATATATATGCTTGGCACCCTTCACAAGTTGGTATTTAAAAAAAACATGTTGTTACTCGTAAAAAACAAGAGGCTATTCGTCGAAAACAAAACAAATATATTTTATCCTGCACCAAACAAGCTACAATAAAGGACAGGATACTATTTGACTTAAGTAAAAATTCCAAACACCTTCATCATTTCATTATAATTATAAGAAAGCATTATGGAGTTATGAGAAAAGCACATTTTGAGACTTATGAAATTGCACAAAAAGTTATTGAGTGTGAAAAACATGTCAAGGACAATGCCATTTCCAGAGAATTTTGTAACTTTGCAGGCCGAAATGGTTAACGATGTGATGATTCACGCATCCATCTAAGAAAACAACAAATTAAATTTAGGAAAATATGAGTTACAAAATTGTAGTTCTTGCCAAACAAGTACCCGATACGCGAAACGTTGGTAAAGACGCGATGACTCCTGAGGGAACAGTAAACCGTGCAGCCCTCCCTGCTATTTTCAATCCGGAGGACTTGAACGCCTTGGAGCAGGCCCTTCGTCTGAAAGAGCAAAACCCAGGTTCTACGGTTAGCATCCTCACTATGGGTCCACCGCGCGCCACGGAAGTCATTCGCGAAGGGCTCTACCGCGGAGTAGATAACGGTTACTTGTTGACAGACCGCGCTTTTGCCGGTGCCGATACCTTGGCTACAAGTTATGCTCTTTCCATGGCCATCCGCAAAATCGGTGGATGCGACATCATCATGGGCGGCCGCCAGGCCATCGACGGAGATACAGCTCAGGTAGGACCACAGGTTGCAGAAAAACTCGGTATTAATCAAGTAACCTATACAGAAGAAATTCTGAGTCTGAAAGACGGAAAAATCACCGTTAAAAGACATATTGACGGAGGTGTTGAAACAGTAGAAGCCCCCTTACCCGTTTTGTTAACTGTCAACAGTACGGCCGATCCGTGTCGTCCGCGCAATGCAAAACTTCTCATGAAGTACAAACGCGCCATGGCACCAATGGAAATGCCCCAGGACGGAACACTTCCCTACGCAGAGCAATATAAGAAAAAACCGTACCTCACCGTAACACAATGGAGCGTTGCAGATGTTGACGGCGACTTACAGCAATGCGGACTAGCCGGTTCTCCTACCAAGGTGAAAGCTGTACAAAACATCGTATTTAAAGCAAAAGAAAGCAAAACTTTCACTGCGTCAGACGGCGATGTTGAAGCATTAATTCAGGAATTGTTGGCCAACCACACTATAGGATAAAACAGAGTATATGAACAACGTATTTGTATATTGCGAAATAGAAAAAACGATCGTTGAAGAAGTCAGCCTAGAATTGTTGACAAAAGGTCGTAAGTTGGCTGACCAGTTGGGCGTAGAGCTCGAAGCAATCTGCGCCGGCACAGACATTAAAGGAAAGGTTGAAAGTCAGGTTCTGCCTTATGGCGTCGACAAATTACACATTTTTGATGCTGAAGGACTCTTCCCATACACTTCAAAACCTCACACCTCGATTCTGGTTAATCTCTTCAAACAAGAAAAACCTCAAATTTGTCTGATGGGCGCTACCGTTATCGGTCGCGACCTCGGTCCCCGCGTTTCTTCCTGCCTTAAAAGCGGGTTGACAGCAGACTGCACCGCTTTGAAAATTGGTGAATATGACGATACAAAGTCCGGAAAACACTATGACCAACTGCTCTATCAGATTCGTCCGGCCTTCGGAGGTAACATCGTAGCTACCATTGTTAATCCCGATCATCGTCCTCAAATGGCCACCGTACGTAGCGGCGTCATGAAAGCAGAAACTAAAGACCCCAATTATAAAGGAGAAGTCATCATTCAGGATGTAGCGAAATTTGTTCCAGAAACCGATTTTGTTGTTAAAGTACTCGATCGCCACGTAGAAAAAGCTAAAAACAATCTCAAAGGCGCTTCTATCATTGTATCCGGCGGATACGGCGTAGGTAGCCGCGAAGACTTCAACCTACTCTACGAGTTCGCTCAGGAAATTCATGCTGAAGTAGGTGGCAGCCGCGCAGCAGCAGACGCCGGCTTCTGCGACTGTGATTTGCAAATTGGACAAACCGGCGTAACCGTGCGTCCAAAAGTTTACATCGCCTGCGGCATCAGCGGAGCTATCCAACATGTAGCTGGCATGAAAGAGAGCGGCATCGTCATTTCCATTAACACGGACCCCGACGCCCCTATTAACCAATTGGCGGACTACGTTATTGTAGGTTCCGTTCAGGAGGTCCTGCCCAAACTCATTAAATATTACAAGAAAAACAGTAAGTAAAAGCCATGGCAAATTTCTATAAAGACGTTCCAGAACTTAAATTTCATCTCAATCACCCGATGATGAAGCGTATTTGCGAACTCAAAGAACGCAACTACGAGGATAAGGATAAATATGACTATGCTCCTCAAGATTTTGAGGATGCAATGGACTCTTTTGATCGCATACTTGACGTGGTGGGCAATCTCACTGAAAACGTGATTGCACCCAACGCAGAATGTATCGATGAAGAAGGTCCTCACTGCGCTAACGGTCGTGTTGAATATGCAGAAGGCACCAAGGTAAATTTAAAAGCCATGTGCGAGGCAGGACTTAGTGGCATGACCATGCCACGTTGCTTCGGAGGCCTTAACTTCCCCATTACGCCTTATACGATGGCAGCTGAAATCGTATCTACCGGCGATGCTGCCTTTGGAAATATCTGGAGTTTACAGGACTGCATCGAAACTCTTTACGAATTTGGATCAGAAGATCAACACAACCGTTTTATTCCGCGCGTATGCGCAGGAGAAACGATGTCAATGGACCTTACCGAACCAGACGCAGGCTCAGACCTGCAAAGCGTAATGCTCAAAGCCACCTACTCTGAAAAAGATGGTTGTTGGCTACTTAACGGCGTAAAGCGTTTTATCACGAACGGAGATTCCAATATCCATCTCGTTTTAGCCCGTTCAGAAGAAGGTACTCGTGATGGCCGTGGACTATCTATGTTCATCTACGACAAAAATCAAGGAGGAGTAAACGTACGCCGCATTGAAAACAAACTTGGCATCCACGGTTCTCCTACTTGCGAACTAGTTTACAAAAACGCACATGCAGAACTCTGCGGAGAACGGAAGTTGGGACTTATCAAATATGTCATGGCTCTCATGAACGGCGCCCGCCTCGGCATCGCTGCACAAAGTGTAGGTATCAGCCAAGCTGCTTACAATGAAGCTCTTGATTACGCCAAGAACCGCAAACAATTCGGGAAAACCATTATAGAAATGGCTTCCGTATATGATCTGCTGGCCACCATGAAGGCCAAACTCGATGCAGGTCGTTCTCTGCTCTACCAAACATCCCGCTACGTAGACATTTATAAAGCACTTGACGACATTGCGCGCACACGCAAACTTACACCCGAAGAGCGTCAAGAGCAACGCACGATGTTAAAACTTGCTGACAGCTTTACACCTCTTTCAAAAGGCATGAACTCCGAATATGCCAATCAGAATGCTTACGATTGTATTCAGGTTCACGGTGGTTCTGGTTTCATGATGGAATATGCTTGCCAGCGTCTTTATCGCGACGCCCGCATCACCTCAATTTACGAAGGTACTACCCAATTGCAGGTTGTTGCAGCTATTCGCTACGTAACCAACGGCAGTTATCTGAAAACGATTCGCGAATTCGAACAACACGCTCCTGCAGCAGAATTTGAAAGCATCATGACACGCCTCAAGGCAATGACAGACAAATTTGAAGCAGCAGAAATACGAATCAAAGAATTTGCCAACCAAGAATTGCAAGACCTCGTAGGACGTCGCCTTTACGAAATGGCAGCTGACATTATCATGAGCCACTTGCTTCTGCAAGATGCCACACGCAATTCCGACCTCTTCCGCAAGAGCCTGAACATCTATGTCAACTTGGCTGAAAGCGAAGTTGAAAAACATGCTCAATTCATTTCACATATTTCGCCGGACGATATTCAAAACTATCGTACTACCTCTCAAACAGAAAAAGCAGAATAGTTATTACTCTTCACTATAAAAGTCCGTGTTTATAACCTAAATACGGACTTTTTTATTTATTTTGAACAAAAAGACAACTTCTAAAATCGAACCAGACAAATAAAATAAAATGACTACTCTAATTCTGGATTTTGATGGAACATTGGGCGATTCGCGCAAACTCATTGTCAAAACAATGCGACAAACGCTCAAAGCCATGCAATTACCACCTTGCAGCGAAGCACAATGCGCTGCAACGATCGGTTTACCTCTTATTAAAAGTTTTGCCTCACTTATGCCTATGAATGAAAAAACAGCAAAAGCCTGTGCCGACCTATATTCCGATGTCTTTTTCCCACAAAACAATCATCCTGGTTCTGTTCCGGCTTTTCCTCATGTAATCAATACCATCAAACAGCTCCATCAACAAAACGTTTTGCTTACCATTGCAAGCAGTAGACGCACTTCCTCACTTGTAACACTACTTACAGAAATGGACATTATCGGCTACTTTCGTCAAATTGTAAGTGTACTTGACGTTGTTCACGCAAAACCAGCACCGGACATGGCTCTAAAAATACTTCATGACACAGGCTCTCTCCCTGAAAACACTTTAGTAATTGGTGATACCTCTTTTGATATTCAAATGGGCTCATCAGCAGGATGCCGTACATGCGGCGTAACATACGGAAATGGCACAAGAGAACAACTCCAAAAAGCTGGAGCTCAATTTATAATTGACGACTTTCAAAAAACCATTTCACTTATTTCCTTATAAAACTGTACTTACTTTATTTTGTATTACTATGAACGTTACTAAACAAATTAAATAGGAAATACATTAAATTGTTTACTGACTTCTGCTTCGGTTTGCGATATGGGAAATCTACTTCAAGGCCAATAGATATAGTTTGACGACGGTTTTTGTCATACATTTCCCATCTCTGCCCATTACAATTATCACAAGGAATAATTAATTTACCGAAATTACTGCCATTCAGACCATAACGATATTCATAATCAAGTGTCAATGCTATTGAACGAAAAATATACACTACTACACCTAAACGAGGCTCAAGTGATAAAAAAGGAGCCTGCCCGCTATAGTCCAACTCAGCACGTTCTCCATTATCTGTAATTACACTGCATTTGCTACTATACTTACTCAAATTCAATAAATTAAATGACAGCCCGGCACCTACATATGGCTGTACAAACCATTTTGACGGGAAAAAATAAAATTTCATGCCTCCTTGAGGTCCTAACATACCATATTTTTTCAAACCTGTCCCACTACTGAAGTCTGTGAAAAATGTATTTTCCTCATAATATAAACCGGCATCTACAGAAAGGTGATTAAAAACATCATACTCCCCTGAAATAAAAAAATAATTACCATCCGGACCATCCGCAATCGAAGAATTCGAGCTCGGTATAAAATCCTCTGCGTCATAAGTTGACTGTCCAAAACCAACTTTCAAACCCAAATTGTGTTTGTTCTGTGCCATTCCACATAAAGACAATCCCAAACATAATACGGCGCAAAACACCTTTTTCATATCTTTCATTTTAACTATACAAAAGTACCATTTATCGTAACTATTCAGCCAATAGAAGTTGGTTAGTTTTACTACATCTTTTGAGCGGTTGCTAAAGTTTTGATCATTTTCGTTTTATCTCTAAAATACAAGTCGATTTGCTTGCGTATCTCAGATAAATTCACTACCTTTGTATCAATGAGTGAGCA
>JAQVXN010000054.1 GCA_028709135.1 Bacteroidaceae bacterium
ACAACGCGGCAAAGACCTGTCTCGCAAAGTAATTGTAGCCATCACCGACGCACGCAAAGGTGCTGCACGCATTACAGCAGATAAAGAAGGTTATACAAGTTTTATTATTCCTGACAATGTAGGTGGCCGTTTCTCCGTTCTCACTCCGGTAGGTCTGTTACCTATTGCGTGTGCTGGTTTTGACATTGATCAACTTATAGCCGGCGCAAAAGATATGGAAAACGCTACCAGCAGTAACGTTGCTATTGAAAACAATATCAGTGCACAATATGCAGCTATACGCAATGCTCTCTATCAAAACTTAGGTAAAAAAAGTGAAATACTAGCCAACTTCCAACCTAAACTCCACTTCATTGCAGAATGGTGGAAACAGCTTTATGGAGAAAGTGAAGGCAAAGAGCATAAAGGTATTTTTCCCGCTGCAGTAGATTTCACAACAGACTTGCATTCAATGGGACAATGGATTCAGGAAGGTGAGCGCTCTATTTTTGAAACTGTTATCAGCGTGAATGAGACTCAACATAAACTGCTTTTCCCTCATGATGAAGAAAATTTAGATGGTCTTAACTTCCTGGAAGGCAAAAGAGTAGATGAAGTCAACAAAATGGCAGAACTGGGTACTCAATTGGCCCATGTAGATGGCGGAGTCCCCAATATTCGCATCATAATGCCAAAAATCAATGAATACTATATTGGACAACTGATTTACTTTTTTGAAAAAGCTTGTGGAATCAGTGGAAATATTCTCGGGGTCAATGCTTTTAACCAACCCGGCGTAGAAGCTTACAAAAAGAATATGTTTGCTTTACTAAACAAACCTGGGTATGAGGCTGAGAGCAAAGCCATCCGCGAACGTTTAAAATAAATGCTTTATTGAATGTTTGAAGAAAACAAAAAATTATATCTTGAAAAGTACGGCTTTGAGCATTTACAGCTCAAAGCTGTACTTTTTGATATGGATGGCGTACTTTTCAATTCCATGCCTTATCACGCAAAATCATGGTCCGAAGCTGTTACAAAATATCATCTGGATATGAGTCCGGAAGAAGCTTACGAATATGAAGGCAGGACAGGAAAATCAACCATAAACTTGTTGGCAAGAAGATCGTGGGGACGAGATGCCACAGAACAAGAACTTAAAGATATCTATCAAGAAAAATGTCGAATTTTTAATTCATTTCCCGAAGCAGAAAAAATAGAGGGCGCCTTTGAATTGGTTAAAAAAGTTAGTGAAGACGGTTTTCAAACTGTTTTGGTTACAGGTAGTGGTCAAGTAAGTCTTTTAGGCAGGTTAAATAGAAATTTTCCAGAAATGTTTCAAAAAGATTTGATGGTCACAAGTTTCGATGTTAAACATGGAAAACCATCGCCAGAACCCTATTTGAAAGGACTTTTCAAAGCTAATATCCATCCGTGGGAAGCTATTGTAATTGAAAATGCGCCTTTGGGAATCCGTTCCGCTGTTGCTGCAAAAATATTTACCATTGCTGTGAATACGGGCCCTCTTCCAGATAAAAAACTACTTTGCGAAGGAGCGAATGTACTATTTCATTCTATGCCCGATTTGACAAGCAATTGGGAAATGCTACGGGATGAGATCTCATAGTATCAAACGTTCACGAACGAATATCTCAATCAAACTAAAGCAACAAATTAGCGCGGACATTTATAATATGATTTAATGTCCGCGCTTTCTTGGCTTATCAACTAAATGTGGTTTTAACGATCAAACAGATTTTCCTCCCATTTGATTTTGCAAAGTTAAACCAGAAAAACATCTTATGCAATCGCTCAAATATGGTATTTTTAAAATACCTGCTACCATTCTTTTGCTAGTTTAAAATAAAAGTTGCATCGAATTTTCACCATTAAGGATCTTCCAACAAATCTAACAAAACATAAACAGTCCGGAAAAATAAATTCTTCCGGACTGTTTAACTTATGAACATTATTTAGAACATTGGGGGACCTCCGAATCCGCCAAAGCCATTAAAACGCTGATTACGCGTTTCCTGCGCTTTTTTAGAATTCGTATATTTTTTATATTGTTTCTCATCTAGAATTTCTTTCAAATAACGCTCATAATTAGAAGATCTTCGCCTTGCCGACGCCACAAAATCTTGTGACTTCTCTGCCATTTCTGTTGGTGTCGCATTATCAAGTGAAATATTCCTACGCTCAGCAATTTCTGCACTAACCTCTGCTATGTTAAGTGCCAACAATTTTTCTTCTTGCGTTTTATCCAATTTATACTTTTTCACCATCTTATCGGTTTCCTTCTGAGCAATTGAAAGGGAATCTGAAACATTTCCATTCCATCCCAAAAGATTTATGTTGTTTTCGCCCAACATACGGGTTACGGCATTCGCCATCCAATTAACATTCCCCTTTATCTGCTCTTTTTTGGACGCCTCATCTTCCAAATATTTTTGATATTGCTTATCCGAAAAAAGGTCCTTAAGCATCGTATCATAATTTGACTGAATTTCGGCCTTGATTTTTTTTACTTCTGCTTTCTGCGCCGCATTTGCAGTTTTCGCATCATAGGAACTATCAACCTGTGCAAAATCCTTCGCACGCTTGGCATTCAAAAGTTTTAAAGCTTTCGTTTGTTCTTCATCTAATCCGTATTGTTTAGCCATGGTTTGAGTAGTTTCCTCAACCACTTTCTCGGTGTTCTTTTGAACAGAATTCTGATTGTTTTCAGTATCTTGGGCTTTCAACTCCGTTAAAAAGCTAAAAGCAAATAACATCAAACCACATAAAAATAATTTTTTCATACCTGATTCCATTTTATTGTTCTAATTGCCCTCTCCATCATCCTCTGACTCTGAGGCATCCAGAATTTGGTCCTTTTGAACACTCATTTTTCCATTTGAATCAATAATGATCACTAATGGTATATATAGATCACTACGAGGGTAACAAATACTCGTTGCAAAGCGGAGACCTTCCGGCACTGTGGTATCAAAAACCAATCCTTCCAACATGCCTTTTTGACGAAATCCAGGATCCAGAAAACTATTGAACGACGTCTTCTGAAACCTCTTCTGGAAAATCTGTTTGTCACCACAAGTTATTTTCAAATCGATATGATTGTCTGAAAAAATACTTCCAGATTGATCATCTTTTATCTTTGGTAAAGAAGCATCTGGCTCCCTTACTATATCATAGTGATAAACTTTTCCGCGCCAAGTTACTGTATCGTTTACATGAGAACGTTCCAATTGAACTATTCCATGATGTATATTTTCATCAGGAGGTAAAGTATCGGCTGCCGTCTCAGACATTTGTTTCGTTTTATTGTTGCTGCATGCTGCTAATGACAATGCCATACACACGAGTACCATCGATCGTACGATTTTCATTCTTCAAAAATTTCGTTTGCTATTGCAAAGATAGTACAAAACATACACAATACAATGATTTCCTCTTTGTTTTTAGTATTAGCCATCATCCTATTTCTCTACAAATATTTATAAATGAAGAATTTATTATGGACATTCTATCTATCAATTTATTTCAACGATAACGCTCTCAACTTTTTGGGAAGACACTCAAACAACCATTAAAAACCAAGTCTGAACATCTAAGAAAAATATTCAGAACTTGGTTCCTCAGAATTTATTATTCTAACATTCTATCTCTATTCCAGTTGAAAATTATTCGTTTCCTGCAGGATTTCCATTACGACGTTGTTGCATCTGTTCACGCATTTTTTCCATGCGGGCTTTTACATCTTTCGTATATTGAGCATATTGTTCAGAAGTTAGAATCTGTTTCAGCCCAGTTTCCAGTTTCTCTCTCTGAGCTTTCATTGCACTTTGCATATTATCTCGTTGCTCTTTACTCATTCCACGAAAACCACCGCGCAGGCCTCCTTTACCATTTTGCATTTCTTCTTTAAATAGAGCAACCAGTTTCTGCTGCTGCTCATTGGTAAGATTATATTCCTTCGCCATACGCTGGGCTCGATTTTCTGCCATTTTAGCCGGGTCCATCTTCACACGACCTTTTCTTTGAACTTGTCCAGAAACCTGGTTATCACTATTTTCTTGTGCACATAACTGTGTGGGAACAATGCTCATCAAAAAGAGAGCAGAGACCATTACAAATAATTTTTTCATTGTCTTAATCATTTTAATGAATTTGTTTTTACTCTTGAATGTATCCGGATTTATGTTTGTATGACTATTCCTAAAACAAATAGTTTAAATCCTTGCTGCTTATAAAAATCTAACAAAGGTTACCAAATGTATTTCCCTCTTTCTCAGTACATTTTAAGAGGATATAGCTCATCTGTACCTTAATAAATTGAAAATCCATAAAAAATCAGAAACCTTTTGTTTTTCAATTTAAACAGTATCACTAAATTTGCACAAATATAATATGCTTCTATGAAACAATCTCATCTGTTTTTTCTACTTATTCTCATCTGTTCAATTTCACTGACAGCTTGTAAAGACGATAACAAGGGAGATAATCCCAATCCGAATGAACCCAAATATCGTCGTACCATACTTATTTATATTGCTGCCAGAAATAGTTTAGGTGCTTATGGCGCATCGAAAGCCGATTCGTCAGAAATTGCATATGGAATACAATACATGCAGTCCACAAAAGACAATGTAGTTCTCTTTCTCGAAGACGCCAAGAAGCCAAGATTATATCGTTTTTATAAATCCACAAATGGGAAAAGCTATTATGAACTTCTAAAGAGTTATGACGACAGTGTAAGTTCTACAAACCCAACTACACTTTTGGACGTACTCACAGTGATAAAAACAAAATGTCCATCAAAGAGCTATGGTTTAGTTTTGTGGTCACATGGCACTTGTTGGTTACCTAATATAACTAGTTTCTATTCTAACAATACAACGAGCAAATCTTTTCGTTCCACAGAAGCTTTTGGCGTTGATACCGGCGAAAATGGAGATATGGCAAACGATAGAACCGCAACAGGACAGATCGGACCTCAAATGGAAATAGATGATTTGGCAAATGCTATCATACAAAGTGGCGTACACCCTGATTTTATATTCTTTGATGCCTGCACAATGCAATCAATTGAAGTAGCTTACGCTCTTCGTCATGCAACAGACTATATCGTTGCAAGTCCAGCCACCACGTCTGGATACGGATGTGTTTACCAAGATCAAATTCGCAAAGGTTTCTTTGCTTATCCCGCATCAGATGACAGCATCAGTAAAATGGTAGACACATATTACTATGATGTGATGGATAATCCGGAAACAAAGAATTATTATACAAATCAAGGATGCATATTTTCTGTAATTAAAACATCAGAGCTCGAAGACTTGGCAGCAGCAACAAGTAAAATAATAACAAAAGCTATCAGCAATAAAAACTCTGTTGACTTAACGGGTTTTAATGGATATATTGATTTTGAGACTACAGGATATCCGAATTTTTATGATATGTCTTCCGTCATGAACAAAATTCTACCGGAAGCTGATTATATGTCTTGGAAAACAATTCTTGACAAATGCGTTATCTATAAAAAAGCGTCCGACTCATTTTACTATGCAGAAAAAGGTTCTCGCATTATCTTGTCTCAAGTAGATCAAAATACCTACTGCGGGGTGTCTATGTTTGTTCCACAAAGCAAATACACACAATCTCCTGCTTTTTTGAATTTTAATGAAGCGTTTAAACAGACCCAATGGTACGCAGCTGCAGGTTGGGCTCAAACAGGTTGGTAACAACTTTTATTCGAGGCTTCTTCTTATTGAAAAACCATTCTTACATTATCTCATAAAAAACAAAACATCACTCATATTGTGATGATAACAACACAAGCAGATTGTCTGGTAATATCATAAATTTCTGAATCCTGCAAAAAGCATATTTCCTTATCTTTTTAATCAACAATCTATATATCAAACCTTAGGAAATACGAATATACAAAATGTATCTTCTAAGCCCTAGAGTAAACAAGCACGCGGAGAATTAGCTGAAATATTTAAAGAATTGAAGTTTAAGGAAATAAAAGTTCAATTTTGCCTCAGATTTGTTGTTTATCTTCATTCCCTTTTTGTAAAAATACAGGCAAAAAATGAACTGTCGCGTTCAACGAATTGATTCGATCGTGTTCTAAAAATTTTTACTTGCTGAATCAAAGTTGGTGACGCAGTGCGTCACCAAAGAAACGCAGTGCGTCATAAAAAAAACGCGTCGCGTCACAAAAGAAACGCACTGCGTCACATACAATAAGAAGTAACTTTTCATTTAGAAGACGATATCCTGATAAGATTTCGGGCAAATAATGAAAAGCATCAAGCGTATCGAAGAGCCTACGAAATAAAATGTTTCTGTATGGTTAAAATCCCGATCTATTGAATATTGCTTTAAAAATAGGAGGTAACTAAAACATTTAAAATTCGCTGAACCAGATTGATGCAGAGGCCCAAAGAATCTGCTATTACATTCTAAACAACATCAAAACAACTCTTTCCAAATTCAAATAATAATAATCTTACATTATTAGCTTAAATTCAGCAATTTTTAAAAGCAAAACAGTCCTTCATTCTAGAAAAATGCCGTTTTTTATTAAAATATTATGGCAATTTCAATATAAATTGATCTAAAGCCTGCTATTTATATTACTTTTCATAACTTTGTTCAGAAAATATTTATGTCTTACAACCATGACCATCAAAAACATGAAAGAAATCACAATAAGGATCATTCTCTAACTCTAATATAAAAGTTATGAAACAAAACCAATTAATTTCAATGCTCATGTTTGCGGCGCTTTCTTCGACAACGCTGCAAGCACGTGACATTTATGTGTACAACGGTTCAAATATCAAACCGGTTGGCACGTCACAAAATGTACAAAGAATTGCTTTTAACAGTAATGGTATGAGTGTAACAACTGAAAATGGTACGGTATCGACGTTCCTAATTACTAATTTTGATTATTTTACATTCTTCCAACGCTCGACGACGAGCGTCAAACAATCCCAATCAAGTTTTTACAATATTTCTTTTGACGGGACAAATGTAAATGTGAAATGTCCTAACAATATCGACAATGTTACTATTTTCAATGCATCGGGGACAACAGTAGCTACATTTTCGCCTAAAACGAAGTACACCTCATACAACCTTGCATCATTTCCTTCTGGTGTTTACCTTATTAAGGTAGTAACCAACGATAACGTATTTTCTCAGAAAATTATCAAATAAGAGTTACTATGAAAAAATATTGGATCTTAAGCATTCTTGTAGCATTCGTTATGTTTTTTACATTAGGAACAAGTACTTTTGCTGCAACACAACATGTATATGTTTATAAAGGTAGCGAAATTGTTTACCGAACAACAGCTGACAACCTTGATAGCGTGGCTTTGGAACAGAACAAAACCATTATTAGCCTTTATAGTAAAAATGGGACTCGCCTTTACAGCGCAGCCTATTCAGAAATTGACAGTATTACTTATGTTACCCTGCCCCAAGCGGATTTACTTGATGTTCAATTCAATGCAGATGGCACCGCAACAGATATTTCGCCAATGGCAAACACAATCCAAGCCATCTCTGGAGCAGGACTTAAAACCTATTTCAATAATGGTTATCAACACTATGTGGCTCGATTTGACAACACATGGGCAGGTACTCCAACTGGATATTATAAGATTGACTATTCTCAAAATCAAAAATTTCAAGATTTACTTGCACAAGGACACTCCATGGAAGCTGTCGTAATGGCAGATTATGGAGAAACAATTCCAAATGCCGAAGCTAAATTTTTTAGTTCCCACGAAGGTGGTGGCACAGGCTTCCTCGTATCTACAATCTCCGGGAATCGGCAAAATGAATGGACTTTTCTGCCTAACGTTACAACTACAGGATCAAGTACATGGCGATGGGCTACAAGCGGCATCGTTCCACAGGCAAAAGTTTACTATCACCTCGTAGGTGTTTGGAACAAAATCACAGAAAAAGCAGAAATATACATAAACGGCAAACTTATGAACTCCGTTGACGCTCCTGGAAATTTCAAATTTCCGACCTCTAACTGCTATTGGTTTGCACTCGGATGCGATCCCAGTGCTAATGGTGGTGCACAAGGATGGATTGGTGATATTGTTGTTGCTCGTATTTACAGCGAGGCACTTTCGCAAAATGAAGTGGCAGCACTCTACAAGGATGTTTCAGATATCAATGCAGAAAAACCAGCAGATTATATTACAAACGTCACACTACAATCCGGATACAATGTTGACGAGGGTAGCACCATCGAAATTGGAGGGACAGGATTCCAAGATGGAGATAAAATTATTATCCGTAGTACAAACCAAGATGCTACCCAATATACCATTGAAGGTACAATAACTGATCAAGGTATCAGCGTAAAACTGCCACAAACTTTAACTACCGGGACCTTTCGCATTGCAGTTAGTCGCAATTCACAAGAACAAGATTTAGGCGTTTCCACTATTAAGATTAACGACAAATCTGAAAAACCAATTGCAGATATGCTCGATGTAAAATTTAATGAAGACGGTACTGCTACAGACATCTCTCCAATGGCTAACCCTATCGAAACAATTTCCGGTCTCGGTCTGAGTACCTACTACAACAAAACCTATCAGCGATATGTCGCTCGTTTTGAAAACACATGGGCAGGTACTCCAACTGGTTATTACAAAATGGACTATGCTACAAATCAGAACTTTAAGAATCTCCTTTCAAATGGTCATACTATAGAAGCTGTTGTAATGGCAAACTTTACCGGAGACATTCCAAATAAAGAATGTAAGCCGTTTAGTTCGATGCAAGCCGGTGGTACTGGTTTTATGATTACAACTGTTGGCGGCACACACCAAAATGAATGGTGTTTTCTCCCAAACATTACAGAAACAGGAAATAGTACTTGGCGCTGGGCAACCAGTACCATTACGCCAGAATCTAAAACTTATTATCATCTCGTTGGCGTTTGGAACAAAACAACAGGAAAAGCAGAAATTTATGTAGATGGGCAATTAATGAACACCGTCGATGCGCCGGGAAACTTTAAATTCCCAAGTGATGGTGCAAATTGGTTTGGTATTGGTTGTGATCCTACAACTACAGGAGGAGAAGCTGCTTGGTGCGGTGACGTAGTCTTAGCTCGTATATACAGCACTCCGCTTAATGACAATCAAATTTCCGCTCTTTGGAGTGATGTAAAAAAATACGAAGACAACCCTATTCCCGACATGATTACCGATATTGACATGGAATCAGGGTTCCAAGTTGAAAAAGGTTCTTTAATTCAGATTGATGGTAAAGGATTTCAAACAGGCGATAAAATTGAGTTCTATAGTACTCCAAGTAATCAACTGGTATCAACATTTAATACGACCCTCAACAATACTGGACTCTACATAGAAATAGTTAAATCCATTGCTAATGGAACTTATCGTATTTATCTAGACCGCAACGGCGAAAAACAATATCTGGGTTTTACCACCATT
>JAQVXN010000055.1 GCA_028709135.1 Bacteroidaceae bacterium
ATGGAACAAGCGCAAGGAGCTCAGAATGCCCCACAAGCTATGAGTAATAAAGCTCAACGAGGTACTCGCGAAGAACAGATAAAAGGTGCTTTTGAACTTTGGAAAGAGGCGCAAGCTGGTGTTTCAATTGCGGAGAAAACCTATAAGCGTATAAAGGCCCTTTATGATGAAGGCGTTGTGCCAGCTCAGCGGCTGGACGAAATTACGGCAAAACGCGATGCTGCTATAGCAACCGAACAAGCAGCTCGTTCTCAGTATCAAATGGCTGTAAATGGTGCGCAACGTGAAGATAAAGAAGCCGCACAAGCCATGGTAGATCGTTCAAAAGGTGCTGTAGCTGAGGTAAAGTCATATTTAAAAGAAACGGCATTGACTGCTTCTGCCTCAGGGGAGATCAGTGAAGTGTTTCCTAAAGTTGGCGAACTCGTGGGCTCTGGTTCTCCTATTATGAATGTGAGCGAGTTGTATGATATGTGGGTAACTTTCAATGTTCGTGAAGACCTCTTGAAAAATTTAAAAATGGATGCCACAGTGAAAGCTTTTGTGCCCGCTCTGAATAACAAGCAAATTAAATTGAAAGTCTACTACTTAAAAGATTTAGGCTCATATGCCGTATGGAAGGCTTCGAAATCAACAGGGCAATTTGATTTGAAAACTTTCGAAGTCAAAGCACGCCCTATAGAAAAAGTAAAAGATTTGCGCCCTGGTATGACAGTGGTATTGATTCGTTAATTGTAAAAATGCGAAATCCCAATCATTCTTTTCTAAAGTGTTTTTGGGCGGTATTTTATCGTGAATGCCGTCGAATGTGTTCGCGTCCTATTTATTTTTATTGTATTATTGGCGCTCCGTTGTTTTGCCTAATTTTCTTTACTTCACTTATGCATCAAGGGCTTCCACATGATTTACCTATTGGAGTAGTAGATTTGGATAATTCAAGTAATTCGCGAACAATTATTCGAACATTGGATGCCATGGATTTGTTGAAAGTAGAAGAAGTTTACCATAGTCAAAGTGAAGCGCGCGATGCTGTGCAAAGAAATAAAATATATGGTTTCATCTCTATTCCTTCCGGTTTCAGTGCCTCGTTGCAAGCATTTCGTAGACCAACAGTAACATATTATACCAGTTATGCATTATTAGTCCCCGGTTCTCTGACTTATGGCGCAATGCGAAAAGCTGTTGAATTGGTTTCAGGTGCAGCTGTCAGAAGTCAACTTTTGGCACGGGGTGCTACAGAAAATCAAGCTCTTGGATTTATACAACCAATTGTAATAGAGCCCCATGCTACTTTTAATCCTACCCTTAATTACTCAATCTATTTATGCAATACCTTAATTCCAGGAGTGATGATGTTGCTTATTTCGTTAATGACAGTATATTCTATTGGCAGTGAAGTGAAGTTTAATACCGCCAGATATTGGCTGGAAAAAGGGAATCATTCGATATTACTTTCTTTGGGTGCTAAGGAATTGCCTTATACGTTAGCATTTTTTGCCATAGGTTTTTTCTGTGATTATTACTTGTATGGAGTTATGAAATTTCCATCTAACGGAGGTTTTTTGCCGATGTTGTTTTTGACATTGTGTATGGTACTTGCTGCGCAAGCTCTTGGCATCATATTTTTTTCATTAATTCCTACCTTGAGATTGGCGTTAAGTATGTCCTGTTTGTGGGGGGTTGTTTCTTTCTCTATTTGTGGATTTACTTTTCCTGAAATTGCGATGAATGGGCCGGTTCAGGCATTAAGTTATCTTTTCCCGTTAAGACATTATTATCTTATTTATGCAAGTCAGACTCTTGATGGAAATAGCATGATCTATTCATGGAGTAGCTACATGTTCTTGTTCATTTTTATTTTATTACCGTTCATTTTTATGATGAGACTAAAACGGGAACTTATTCATTCTTTTTATATTCCTTAATTTAAGATGAGAAATACGATATTACAAGGGTTGAATGAATTAATTCATATATGCCAGATGGAATTAAAAATAATCTTCCATGATGAAGGTGTTTTTATTTTCTGCATATTGGTACCGTTAGGTTATCCTCTTCTTTATTCCTATATTTATGTAACAGAACTGATGCGAGATGTACCTGTAACGGTGATTGATGATTCTAAAACTGCTTTGAGTCGAGAATTTATTCGAAATTTGGATGCGTCACAGTGGATAAAAGTTGTTGGATATTCTGATAATATACCTGATGCACGTCAACACATTAAAGAACAGCAAACGTATGGTTTTTTTAGAATTCCTTCTGATTTCTCCAATAGAATAGTTAAAGGGGAGCAGGTGAGTGTGGGACTATATTCTGATATGAGTGCAATGCTTTATTATAAAGGAATGTTTATAGGTGCCACGGATGTTTCTTTGGATATGAATAAGAAAATCAAAATTGAACGAGCTGGAAAAGCAACGGACGAAGATGAAAAAATGGTTGTTTCTCCTATAAAAAGTCGTGAAGTTGCATTATTCAATCCACAGCAAGGTTTTGCTTCTTTTTTGATACCTGCAATATTAGTCCTTGTTATCCAGCAAACACTATTACTCGGAATAGGAATGGCAGGTGGCACAGCTGCGGAGAAAGGAGAATATAGTGAATTAGTAGCTACGAGTAGACGAAATAGAGGAACTCTGCATATTATATTTGGACGCGCGTTTGCTTATTTCAGCATTTATGCAGTTCAAGCAGCTTTTATGGTTTGTGTTGTTCCGAAGTTGTTTGGCTTGACACAATTATCTCAAGGGCTTGATTTGATGTTATTCCTGATTCCTTATCTTTTATCATGTATCTTTTTTTCTATGGCATTATCTATATTGATGAGGAACAGGGAAATGAGTATTTTGGTTTTTGTTTTTACATCTGTCCCCTTATTGTTTGTCTCTGGTATTTCTTGGCCGGGTTCTGCTGTTCCTCCATTTTGGAAAGGAGTTTCCTGGCTTTTTCCTTCTACGTTTGGTATCAATGGTTTTGTACGTATCAATACAATGGGCGCCACTATCAGTCAGGTGGCTGTAGAGTGGCGCGCATTGTGGCTACAGGCTGTAGCCTATTTTGTTTTAGCTTATATGAGCTGTCGTACAATTATTTATCGCGAACGCAGAAAGGATAAAACTGAATTGAGAGAACCATTTATGTAAGCGTTCATTTACTTGGTTGTGTTGAAGAATAATGTAATTCTGTTCCCTTCTGGCTGGATGCTGAAAACATTTCCATTTCCTGTGTTGCGAAGATCTTTGAAGCTACCTTTTAACAAGTCTGTTTTATAGGAGAATCCATCCTGTGAGGCTGTGATTTTATGGGATGTAATTGATGAAAAAGGTAATTCTGCTTCTGGTTGAACCGTAAGTTGCATATTCCAATTAAATTGTTTTGCTTTGTTTTGGCAATAAATATCTAATTTGTCAGCTTTAAATTCCAAGATAAATATAGCAGAACCATCTTGTAGTGGCCAGGAAACGAGTAAGTCTTTACCTTTTTCTGTAATAGAGGGATTGCCTCCCAGAACTTCCTCCATTTCTCCATTACTGTTTTGACGATAGAAACGTAAACCAGCCAAACGATCAACAGTACTCCAGAGGCAACCGTCTACGATCGGAAAGGTTCTGTAAAGACATTTTGTTGAAGTGGTGGGCTTTTCAAGATATTCTGATTGGCTCCTTTCATCAAAAAGATGGATATCTCTAATATTGAGTGTTGTTTTGTCCCACAACAAATTGGCTCTATAATATCTGCTGTTGAACCAAACTGTTTTTCTTCCATTTTGTTTGTGGTCAGAAAGTGCTGCAAAAGAAGTCGCGGGTGTTACAGGATACACTTTTTTATACCATCGTCCGGTTTCTCCAAGTGTTTCAATTTTCACTTTGCCGGCTGCAGAAAGTTTTTCCAGTTGCTCCATCTGATATTCAAATCCTTTTTGCATGGGTCCCCATGTGAAAGAATTCTCCTGACCTGCTTGAGTATAGTTGAATCCTAAACAAGGGTCTTCTGTAAATGTTTTAAAAAACCAGTCAACCCACGTAGGAGATCCTCCTCCATCGCCATATACAGGCTCAAGTGTGGCAACAGACTGCACGGCACCACCTAAACCTGCTTCATACTGATAGATAGGGTCACTGCCTAACATTCTGAATATAGGAACGTCAATCTGTCCGCTTTTGGTTTGTGCTGGCATATAGGCATTTTTGCGACTAGGATAAAACCCTTGTCCCCAGTAGCCGCCCCAAAGCGTATAACCGTCAGTTCCAACTTGGTCACGACAGTTACAAGAAGCCTGAATACGGTATTTATCGTACATGTAGGCCAACGAGTGTGCATCAATAAACCAAGAACCGATAGAGGCAGGGTACGTGCCAAAAATTTCTTTGAATTTCTTCATGTAGGCGTCTACCAGCTGTTCTCTTTCCTTTGGCGTGTAGCCTACAGAAAAACCTACATTTGTATGCCAATCCCATGAATAGCGTCCACGCCATTTCAGTCCGGCAGCTTCCACCTGAGGTTGTGTGATTTCCCACCATCCTCCAACTTCACAACCTCGTTGAATCTCTTCTTTGAGAAGTTTCTGATATTCAGGGTTAATTAACGCATCATATTGCAAAAGATATGTACCTTTCAGCCCATGGCTGCGGAGGCAATTGGCTTGACTGACTACTGTTTGATAAAGCACTTCATCTGTGTAAGCTTCTATTCGGGGTTCCGTGCCTCTGATAAAATTGATGATATTGACAATTCGAGGAGATTTTTCCGTCTTTTGTTGTGCTATAGCTTGTAGAACACAGAATGCGCACCCTATGAATATGACAGCGAATGCACTATAAAAATTTCTTCTGCTCATTTTCTGATAAATATTGAATGTGTTTTGATTGTGAGGATAATTAACTTTACATATTGAGGGCAAAAGTACAAATTTATATTGAAGAAAAGTTTTTTGTTTGACTTCAATTTTCCTGCGTGCAAGTCTTTCCAACGATGATAAATAGGATTTGATGTGCTGTGTTGTTATTCTAATTTGTCCTCTTTTTAATAATCTTTTTCGGAAGTGATAATTTATATGGTCTTGTTTACTTGATGAACTGTTTTTATGTGTATTCTCCTATTAATAATGATTCTTTGTATTTCCCCTTCAAAAACGTGGTGTTTTTTCTTAAATCGGTAATAATGGATTTGCTATTTTTGAAACAATTAATAATGGCTCATTTACAACTTGTTCCGACTTTTTATTTGATCTGTAGCAGGGCTTTTTAATAAGAAAAAAACAAAATACTTCAGCATGTCACCGAAGTTGTTATTTGTAAAAAGCAAGTTGTTATTCGTAAAAACTATGAGGCCATTCGTCAAGAGTATGACAAACATATTTTGAAATGCAACAAATATATTTTGATATAAGTGCTGCTTCGTTTTGCAGGTCATCAAATGAATGAAACTTAATGAAGTGTTTTACGGGTCCTTATATGTGCCATATTAAGACAATGTTGATGCAAGATTAAGGCCATTGTGTATCGTTGAAGGTCTCATTTCTTGAAATCTTTATAGATGAAGTAAATAAGTATTTTTATTGGGCAACAAAATTAAAAAGTGTGGACTCAATATGGGCCCACACTTAAATTAAATGGTTGGATGAAAACTCTATTTCACTGCAATCTTATTTTTACCAATAATATAAAGACCTTTGCTTAGTCCTTTCTGAGCATCGGTAGCTTTTATGTTCTTTTTCAAGAGTTTTCCATCGATGGTGTAAACACAAACTTTATCTGTTGCCTTGTTTATTACAGCAGATTTAACGTCAGTGAGTAGTATGCCACTTTCAATAACGAGATCTGCATCACCTTCTTGGTTGGTAACCAGATTGGGATTGATGTAACCGGTGCGACCAGGAATAGAAATCTCGTATGTAGTGGTTTCGTTCAGCTCTGAATTTTTAATGATGCCCAGTCCCGGCTTCTTGAGGGTGATACCTTGAAGAGTTCCAACCAAACCGTTTGCAACGATTGTGGAAGAGTCTATAACAGTTGAGGGAACTGCAAAAGATATGGGTTGTGAAGGGGCAGTGGGATCATAGTGGGTATAGTCGTTAATGGTCATAATGAATGGTTCTCCGGCTTCAAAGTCATTCTTTAACTTCAATTCAAGTTTTGTTTGGTCTTCTGTTACCGTTATGCTCTTAATGGCATAAGTTTTTACTTTGTCATTGACGCCCATGAAGGATAAACTTCCCTTGTTTTCGAAGGGTAGAGTGATAATTTGGATGCTGTTATCTGGCAAGGTGTTGAAAGACAGCTCCTGATCAGATTGGATAGGCTCAAATTTCCAAGATTGTTGACTTCTATCATTTGAAGGAAAGTTTAGTACAACAAATGATGTTCCGTCTGCTTTCAGACAATTGAAATCGTCGGATACACCTGCCTGGATGAGTTTGAACTTGCCATTGCCGTAATATTGAATCAAATATGGAGTCTTTACGTGTGACATCAATGGAGAATTGTCGGCGCCTAGTCCCCGATATGCGCCGAAATACTGTCCAGTGCCCATGTTCTGAATCGCATATTCTTCTTGTTTGCCTTGAACTGGAACAAAACGCCAGATGGAGTAGGGGTCGCTCTTGGGGTCAATTTGGTTAAGAATATAGCCTCCTACTTTGAGTTGCGTACCTGTTGATGTGTTACCTATATAAATCGGCTGATTCTGAGCATAGGGGTAATCGGAACCACTTATAATGTTGTACCATTGATTAGGAATAATTTGTCCGATGTGAGTCATAAAGGCGTTAAAAGCCGCATTCATGGAGTTTTTTGCACGATTGATATCTTCATTGGTGGGTTGTAGAGGGTTCACGAAGGTTCTTGCTGATTTGATCGAACTCTTGAATGCATCAATAGCTGCTTGACTATCTACGAAACCAATGCCCGTGCCAATTATAGAACTGTCTGCGTTTGTGGTGTATCTCTTGTAAAGATTAACTAAATTGGTCGTGTCTGCAAAGTGGATAAGAACATTGTTTATTGCTGTACGCAGGTTTGTGATGGGCTCGGTAGACAAAATGTTATGTTTGCCTATTTGACTGTCTGCATCCATCAGAATTTTCATGGCGTCAACAGCCGTTTTCAAATCAGGATTATAGTTATATTGTACTCGTTTTGGATCAAGACCTGAATACATTTGCCATTCTTCCACGTTCCAAGTAATGCCTGTAATTTCGGGCACTGCAAACATGCGGGCAGCAACTGTATTCATGTGAGTTGTTCCCTTGATAACAAAACGAATATATTTATAAGAATTTCCGAGATCAATATTGGGAGATGTGTATTGTGCATCCTGAATGTCTTCAGGGAAACCATCTTTTAGTTCTGTGATTGTATTCCATTGATCGGATTCTGCCGCATTTACACTGGCGCCAAGTGCATCATTGTTTGTTGCAAGAATTTCAATGTCATTAGGGCTGTCGTGATAATCAGTACCCCGTCGTCCATAATAATAGAAATAGAAATTTTTAACCGGTTCATTTAATTTAATCTGCAAGTTGTGATAGCCTGTGCCGACAGCAATATTATTGTTTGTTGCGGCAAAAGTTTCCTGGTTTGCAGCCCAACTATCTACAGTTGTTTCGGCATTGCCCATGGCAGTATCCCAATGGGAATGAAACACAGTATTTATATCTCCATCAATTAAATTTATAAGAGCCGAGCCGTCATCAACACTCATACTGTTTGTGCTAATTTGATTAACATTGGTAATCAAGGTTATTTTGGAACCTATTGCGTTGTTGTAAACAATTTGGGCACTGTCAAGTAAGGCTGCCATTTGACTATCCATGTTGTCGCGGTCCACATATAGCTTGTTTACCACGTCGATTGCGGCCATTATGGCGTCAATATCGGCCTGAGTA
This sequence comes from Bacteroidaceae bacterium, assembly GCA_028709135.1. Taxonomy (GTDB): domain Bacteria; phylum Bacteroidota; class Bacteroidia; order Bacteroidales; family Bacteroidaceae; genus UBA6382. The sequence continues at coordinate 7,889 of JAQVXN010000055.1, forward strand.
GCAGTTAAACTACTTATTTTAGCTTGCGCATCCTGAATCAGATTGGATAGTGCATCGCAAGCATCTTTCATTCCGGATACGGTTTTGTATTCGGACGTTGCTGCAACTTCGCCATCATAAATCTGCATTTCACTAAGGTTGAATGTTACACCTGTAATTTCAGGAACAACGAAGGTACGTTCACTTTGTTTTCCCTCATTAGTGGTGTGCTTAACAGCAAAGCGTAGATATTTAAATGATCCGCCCAAATCAAGAATTGGGGAAGTATATCTTGCTAAAGCTCCATTTGCAGGGAACCCTTTTGTTAAATCTGCGATTTGTGTCCATAAGGCTGAGTCTGCGGCAGCAGTATTGCCTCCAAGAGCGTCATCATTTGTACCGTAAATGGTAATGTGGTCAGGACTGTCAGCCCAAGAATCACTGTTGCGCCCGATATAATTGAATTTCATCTTGTTAATGGCGTAGGGGAGTGCAAACTGCAGATTGTGCCAGCCGAGACCTTCTGATACTACGGTTTTCATTGTGCCATCCCAAATGGAGTGAAAAATAGATTCCGTGTTGCCGTCAATTAAATTAGCATATGAAGAGCCATCTCCAGGACTTTGTGCATTTGAAGAAATTTGAGATGACTTTGTAATTAGAGGCGTGTAGTCAATGGTCTTCTGACGTACATTTTCACCTTCGTTCGCCACTTTTTGTAGCTTATCTGCCAAATAATATTTGGTGCCGTCTTCTTTCATTTTCTCGAGAATACTTTGATCTGTGATTTCCGTGAGAAGCCATGCAGACTCTCCGTCTTGAGCAGAATTGGCCGTACAAATACGACCACTAGTACCACTACCACTATTATTTCCATCTACATTGTATGCAAAGACATTTAATGTATTGCAGATTTTAAATTGTCCATAGCCCAATTCTATGAAATACTGTTCCTGTTTCGGTGTCTCTGTTGTAGATACGGCAATACCTGTAGACGTTATGTTGTCTCCCGCATTCTTGGTGTATTCCTGAGTCTCCAAATTCTGCATTAGATAATTTCCATCTGTTTGTTTGGTAATGTGAAACACATACTTGGGCAGGTTCATATCCAAATCACTCCATGCCAATGTACTGGATGCCGTGGCATACATCGCTTTTATCGTATTCGGTTGAACATCTTTAAAAGCTTTATACGCACTTTTAATATAGTAATAACCATCGTGCATGGCATTTTTTGAATTTACACAAGCCGTATAGGCATTTTGAAGTGTTTCCATCATCGCCGTATATTCCGCATCACTATGGCTTCCTGCCAATAAGGCCTCAGCATCATTAAATGCTTGCATTAATGCATTATATGGATCTGTTGCATAAAAGCCTGGATCCGTTCCCGGTAGGAATGATACTGTAGCTGTTTTTAAATCATTTAGTTTAACTTTTAATTTCGCCTGTGCATCGGCTTTTATGGCTTTATATATTTGCATCTCTGAAATATTAAAATAGCCG
>JAQVXN010000056.1 GCA_028709135.1 Bacteroidaceae bacterium
CAAACAGATGCAGCAATCATCGTAATGTGCGGTGTTCATTTTATGGGCGAAACAGATAAAATACTATGCCCGGACAAGAAAGTTCTAATACCCGACTTAAACGCGTCGTGTTCCTTGGCGGAAAGCTGTCCTGCAAAGGATTTCGCTACATTTATCAAAGCCCACCCTGATCATCAGGTAATTTCTTACGTGAACACGTCTGCTGAAGTTAAGGCACTGACAGACGTTGTCGTCACATCATCAAACGCTAAACAAATAGTAGAGAGTTTTCCATCAGATGCAAAACTCATTTTCGGCCCAGATCGCAATTTGGGAGAATATATCAACCAAATTACAGGACGGCAAATGCTACTTTGGAATGGAGCATGTGATGTGCATGAGCGTTTTTCGGTAGGTAAAATCCTAGACTTAAAAAAACAATATCCTGATGCCAAAGTTTTGGCTCATCCTGAATGCAAAGGCCCCGTATTGAAGTTGGCTGACGTAATAGGTTCTACTGCCGCACTTCTTAAATATACCGTTCAAAGCCAGGAGCAAACGTTTATTGTTGCAACAGAAAGTGGCATACTTTTCGAAATGGAGCGTCAAAGTCCGACAAAGACATTTATTCCCGTGCCCCCCGATGACACGGAAACTCCAGGCAAGACCTGCGCTTGCAATGAATGCGCTTTTATGCGCATGAATACAATGGAAAAACTCTACAATTGCCTGAAATATGAATGGCCGGAAGTTTTTGTTGACAGAAACATCATCAAAGCTGCCATAAAACCTATTGACAAAATGCTGGAGATTTCCAAGAGATTAGGCATTTAGATTCACTTTGATTCAAGCAAAAATAGTCACCATGAAATTATTTTTCTTCGATTTAGAGACTACAGGCATTAATCCGGCGCGAAATGGCATCCATCAGATTAGTGGTGAAATCGCCATCGACGGAGATGTGAAAGAAAAGTTTGATTTCCATGTTTGCCCCAATCCAAAAGCAACAATTGACCCGGCTGCATTAGAAGTTGCAGGTGTTACTAAAGAACAAATTTTGGCCTATCCCTCTATGGACAATGTTTATCACGAGCTAGTCACTCTGTTATCGAAATATGTAGACCAATACGACCGTAACGACAAGTTCTTTCTGGTGGGTTATAACAACACTTCGTTTGACAACAATTTCCTAAGAGGTTTTTTCCTTCAAAATGATGACAAATATTTTGGTTCTTGGTTTTGGTCCAATAGTATAGATGTGATGGTACTTGCCACACAATATCTAATGGACAAACGGGCAGAAATGGAAAACTTCAAATTGTCTACAGTTGCCGACTTTTTAAAAATTCATGTTGAAAAAAACGACCTACACAGCGCAAATTATGACATTGCCCTGACAAAAGCTATCTATGACAAAGTAACAGACAAATAATTCTCCTTTATTTTATATAGAAAGACTGATTGACTTTTTCTTAATCAGTCTATTTTTAAACCTACTTTTTTAGGAATTTTGTACTGCGCATTTTGCCAGCAAAAGTCCAACTCACAATATAAGTGCCGGCAGACAATTCTGAAGTATTGAACGTTTCACCAGCCTTAAAAGAACCTGTTAAGCGGCCATCAGAGGTATAAATACGAACATTGAAGGTTAAATCGTCCAGAGAAGGAGCAATAAAATGTATTTCTTGTCTTTCTGGATTATACATTAAAGCATACTCTGTCTTTTCTTCCTGTATAGAATTGGGAAGGGGTTCTGTAATTTCTGCATCTCTTTGAAAACGCCATAATCTGTCAGTACTCGTACCATCATTAACATCGCTGGCAGAACTGATAATGGGATTATTGTTTTGCTGCGCTCCGTTACTATTATTCATAATACGGCCTGTATAGCGATTCTTTAAATTATAGAAACTTCCACGTCCCTGCGGTACAATGCTCCAAAGTTCGCGATAGTCTGTCGTATCCGCTTTATACACCATCATAAAATCAGAACTGGGTTTGGAACCATAATGGTCAGACATCACCAAACCGGAAAGCCGATTAAACAACATAAAATAGTTTCCCACACGTTTGATTACCCATTGTTGAGATTTCTGATTGAAATCATTATTGTACATGCACACATGCGTACCTTCCTTTTTACTAGCAAGATAAAGATCCATCACCCCATTAGAAAAACCTTGATTAAAAATGCGATAATAATGAGTAGAATCTGCAATAAATACCCCTGGATTAGAAAATGTACTTAACAAATAATCATTATGAGCTGCAATAAATGTTTTCAAATCAGCGATATACTGGTCATACGTACTATAAAGTTTTATTTCTTCATAATATCTTTGCGAAATGTCCCATACCTTATAGTTTTCCTCCTGTGATTGACTCAGAACAGCAGCCAACGAATCCACTTTTTGCAGCAAAAATTTGGTTAGTCCAGCATTATATATTTGCTTATAACGACGGGCCACAGCTCCGACAAACCATTTGTCCTGCCACATACGCATTACCCACAGTTTCGCCAAATTATCTCCGAACCCAACGTCAGACATCAACTGCTGCGTAACGTCTCCTTTGCGTGTCGTATTACAATAAGAAATATCATTATCCCAGAGAGGCCCAAAATGTAAACCAACATCATTCCGTTCTTTATAAAAATAGGAGCTCCAAAAACCGTCCGGATTCGCAGCTACCTCATTTGCAATATACCAATTCAGCAAACTTGTAGTGTCAACATACTGTCTATAACCTTTTGATTCATCTTCAAAATTAGAAGAGAACAAAGCATTTTCAAAAGATTGCACATAATTTTTGATGTAATTTATCTGACGGGGAACAATGGAATCGTCGGGCTCATGAATACGAACAAAGACACCTTTTGGAGTATAAAAAGAAGCATCTGAAAAATCAGTATTCCCCGTTGCTTCCAAGAGATAGCCTCCTGTAATATTTGTCGTATCATCTTTAACCTGATAACCATTTTGATCAAAAATATCTACACGATGCGGACGAACCTCTACTTGATCTGAAATTTGGTAAGTCCCCAAATACTTATCATTTAAGTACAAGTCCACAAAAAGGGCCCCAGGTGTAAAAGGCATTCCAATAAAATTGCCAAGATCAGTAGTAATAGCATTACGAATCATAGGTTTATCTGCACAATTCGCCATCAGGGTCCAACTGCGAGCTTTTGCATGTCCTTTTCCCATAAGTTTTACTTTATCATAGAACTTGATGCGATACGGTTTTTTGGGCAAACCCCACGTTGAATTTCCTCGGCCACGAATTTGAAGAGAATCAAAATTCCCAGTACTATCCCCATCGATCCAAGTCATATGAGCATATTTATAAATATCTTTGCTCGTAACATCAGAATGATCGAGAGTATTAATATACACCGTCGGCAAGTTTGTCAACTGCTTGCGTACCTGCGCCTCAGTAGCTCGAACAGACAGAATTATAGTTATAAATAGTATTAATCGGAAAGCGATAAAAAATCTCTTTTTCATCATTATCTATATTTGGTTCGATTGCGAAAATATAAAAATTACTTCAGATCTGACCACTTTCTACCATGCAAACAATACGTTCCGTATATTTGTCTTCGCCATTTGGATCGTAATGCTTTGTGAGGCTGTTACCAAAAAGTCCTGCAAAAACTTGGTAAAATCCAGCTTTCAGAGGACCAACAAATGCTTTAACCATATCATAAGACGTTTGCCCGCATTCCCGGTCAATCAATTTAACTAACAAACGCCCTTGCGAACGAGAAAGTTTCTTCACGATAGGAGTATATTGCTCTTTTACTCCTTTTTCCACAAGAGCAATATGTTGTTTTTTGGCTTTATCATTTGGCAATGTCTCTAAATAATCGTGGGTCTCAAGTAATGTAATGCGTGCCAATTGAGCTAGAGGAAAAACATACTTAATGTTTTTCACCATGCGATTGTAATCGTCGCGCTCCTGAGCATTCTTAAAAACCATCGGAGAATAACGATAAAAATCATGTAAGGTAATATTCGGAATACTGTCACCTTTATAATAAGCACGGTTAACATGTACGTATACAGCAACTTTCAACGTATCGTTTTTCTTCACATCATCATCTGCTTTGATCTGAACAGAACAAAGCAGTAGAAACATACTGAAAAATAACAAAAACCGATTCATCCGATTTCATCTCGTTTTAAACCTTACAAAGGTACTCACAATTATCCTATGTAGCATTGCCATTTCATTTTTTTAGCTTTAAATTTAGGCTTGATTAAAGTTGCAATATCCAAAGTTATTTTCTATTACAGTAATGTCCTTCTAAGATTAAAATTCCATCAAAAGAAAAAATTTAAACCAATAGCAGGACATAAATAATGTAATGTCTGATGCCGGCTACAAACCATTTCATAATCCAACTGACAGCGTAAATCCAGATTTTTACGAAACGTATAGCCACCAAAAACACCTGTAGCAAATGTAGCGCCTTCCAACGTATTTATACCAAGATTACGCGATTGAGAACGGCCTCCCGTTTGTATGGAATAACCACCTAAAAGTTTACCGCCCATGTAAGCACTATTATTAAGAGGTACAGAAGTATAAATTCCGCCAAGCACCGTTAAACGGTCAATCCACGCGGGAACAGTCTGCCCTTGCTGTTTAAGTAGCCAGCGTCCTTCTGTAATGCGTCCGCCCAAACCAAAATAATGACTAGGATAGCAAGCTCCTTCTAATCCCACCTGCAAAGCTCCCAACTGACTTAAATTGCCACCTGTTCGAGAACGTAAATTATTTAAAGACATTCCATAGCCACCATAAATACCTAGAAAAGAAGGATGGTCAGAAAGAAACGGAGACTGGTCATCTCCTTTCATGACGCGTTTACCTCGACCTTTAAGAATCCAGTCGCAAAGCTGATATCCTGCTTTCGCTGCTAGAAGTCCAATGCCGGTACCCAAAATTACATCACCTGCATAATGATGATTGCCACGCGTCCGATCATAAGCAATCGCCGTACTGACAGCATATCCACCCAAGGTTACAAACGGACTCACATAGCCATACTCCTCGTCAAGTATCGCCGCAGACATAAATGCCATCGCCGCATGACCTGAAGGTGTCGATTTGAAGTCACTTCCATCAGGACGTTCTTGTCGAATAATGCGTTTCAAGCCCTCCGTGACTCCCACATTAACGCCGTATGCAAACATTCTACTATTTACAATTCGCATCCAATCACTACGACTTTTTACACCTGCAAGATGGAAACCTATTCTTGTCAATTCCGGTATCCACCGCCCAATATCATCAAGTGTAGAGCTTTCATGCGGGAAAAAGAAAGATTTATTCTGTGAATAATTGTGATCTGCGCAATGCGCCAGAAAACCTCCACCAAGAAACAAACTTCCTGTCACAACATAAGTAAAATCTTTATTATGCTGAACCGAATCTCTGGACAAAAAGCTCTCACCACGCGACGTATATACAAAAAAACAAAAAAATAATATGAGATATATTCGAAAAGATCTATATGAAGAAGTAATTTTCATAGGTATATATTCTTTGTTTACATCTTCTGCCTCAAACTTTTTTACAAATTCAAAATCAAACATTTGCAATCCAGTAAAAAAAGTTTGACATTTTTCAAAATATATTTGTTGCATTTTTTATTTACGCCCTTTCTTTATTCTTACCTACATAATTAAATATGTAAAATATAGTCATATAGAGAATTCTATGGACTGAGAAAGCTACAAAAACACAATTTATCAAATGGAGAAAAATAAAATGAGTAAGGCAGCTTCCTGCTGTCTTACCCTAAACGGTCAAATCCAGGATCTTATGAAAAGATACGGTATTTTAATAAGCTGCTGTGGCTGGAATACCTAAGGCTTCTACTCGACTCACAATAGCATCAAGTTTCGCCTTATCAGTTTTTGTTAAAGTTTTATCAGGAGTTTCACGATCAATCGTATAAATCATAACCTCTTGCGGAGAAATACGCTTAATTGCCTTCAACCATGGATTTACATAGCTATTATCCGTATTGTCTACTTCCACACCATTAATCACTGACTTCATGAACATCGTCTGAATGATAATATGGCCATGAAATAGTAACATGTTCTTAACTTGTTCCTCAGGTGTATAATGAAGAATAGGGCGGTTTACGGCCTGAATATATTTCAAATTAACCGTATCCAATTTCAAAATATTCTTATCCACCAACATCAATGCTTGAAATACTCCGGGACGATGAATAAGCGAACCGTTGCTGAGTACACTCACTTTAGCTTGTGGATAGTACTGATTACGCAGCACGATTACATCTTCAACTATTCCCAAAAAGTCAGGATGCGCAGTAGGCTCACCATTTCCAGCAAAAGTAAGCACATCAAGAGGTTCTTTTTTCTTGCTCATATCTTCAAGTTGGCTTCTGAGTGCCGTACGCACTTGTTCTCGAGTGGGACGTTTCTTGTGGGTGAAATGTTCACCATTATATCCGCACTCACAATAAATACAATCGAAAGTGCAGACTTTTCCGTTACCCGGCATCAGATTGATACCTAAAGAGATGCCCAGCCTGCGACTGGTAACAGGACCAAAAATGGGCGATGGATAAATAATTGTTGACATTTAAATAAACGTTAAGTGGGTTACAAAGATAGCTCAATTTGAAACAAATAAAAATCATTTTAAGAACTTTTCTTTTATTGAGAGTGAAAATAAAGGCTTTTTACCTAAAAATGCAATCCAGATGAGTCATTATTGATTTTTTTGCAACTTTGATATTCCATTTTTCAAATAAGCCACCGTAGTTGGAACATCAAATCAAATTTTTTAGAACTATAAATAGTTCTATCAGCCGCACCAATATTATGGCGATTCGTATAATGAAGAAAAGTAAACATCCCGGAAAAATTCAAATGTTTCCCCATTTGACGCTGTATGACGAAAGCACCCGCATTGCCGTGATAAAAGAAAGCAGAGGCGTTGCGGGTATAACGCAGACATGGCTGATGGACATACATACAAGCTTGATAATCAGCTGTATGAAACCAACTTGAAGACATTGCAAGCTGAAAGTTCAACAAGGTTGTTGAAACCCTTTCGGAAAGCATTCTACCATACTGAATACGTCCAACTGAAGGTTTATAACAACAACCGTCAAGTGACGTTGTGAAAACAAAGTGTCCTACATTTATTTGAGGCTGTAACCGCAAAGAATGCTTCATGGCATAAAGCAAAACAGCATGTTTATTGCTACTTTCCTGACGAGAACGAAGATTATAGCGAATTAATATTTTCGCTATATCAGAAAAAACATAGCTTCCTTCTCCTTCAATAGTATAACCATTCGCAGGTTGCAATGCGCGATAAGAAGGCGTAAGTAATCGATAGCCATCAACGAAACCGGATAACATCCATTTTTTCCTCGGCTGCCACAAGAGCCCCAACATTATACCATGCTCTCCCCTACACTTGCCACCTCCCGAATAAGCCCATCCTAAAGGAGCCTGATAAAATTTCCCATAATAGCGATGTTGAAGAAAAATACGCAGATTACGCAAGGGCTCACATCGCAGATCGTGGAGCATAGCAGGTTGAGCATCTGACGTTAAAGCCACTTCTCCGCCGACACTAACCTTTTTGCGTTCATAACTATAATGCAAACTCATATTTGTGAACATGTTCCCCTCCATATTATACTGCTGATATCCACGATTTCCACGTACAAAAGTGTGATCATAATAAACGGATACAGCTGAAAATCCTACATGAAAGACTTTCACCTGAACATCTGCAGAAGCCCCCGCCACAGACTGTTGCACATTGTTCTTTCGTTGACGTTCCAACGGCAATCGATGATACCCCGTAGTTAGGACGGCAAATAGGCTGTCTCCTGCTACCCGGGCATCTATTTTGCGCACAGAGCCAAACAACATTACGTGCAACTTTCCTACTGCAAACGAAACAGCACCACCACGTAAAAAGCCATATTCCCCACTTCCAGAATGTGCAAAAATGCCCTGACCGTGATCATGACGTGAAGTCAACAACCCCATACCACTGTTCATAAAACCTATACCAGAAGTCAATCCCTTTCCAATATGAATTTTATAATCACCAACAATCCAAGATCGCAGAATTCCACCATTATTTCGGAATAAATAGAACGAATAAGAATCAAACGGATAATTCCCATCTTTAGCGAAAGGCTCTCCATCATCGTTTTTTGCCGTCAGGCCAACATAAAGTTGGTTTCTATAATTGTTACGATAACGCAAAGAACCACTTACTCGCCCTCCTGCATAACGCTGTGATAAACGCGACGATGACTTAAATCCACGTCTTTTATATAAAGGTATCGTAGCAACGCCGGCTACTTCTTGATGACCATACAACAGTTGATTAAAAAAGGAAGTAAAACCTCTCTCTGTTCTGCATTGTCCGAAATAAACAAAAAGTGGCAAGGCAGAACGACTATAAAAATCCAGCCCATGTACCAACAATAGTTCTCCTGCAGACAAAATGGCTCCATTTTTACGTATGTAAACAAGGATTGAATCTGCTTGTTGTGGACCAACAAAAGGCAATTGCAATAGATCGTCCCGACTACAATCATTCAAATTAAATGGGTTTTCGTGCATTTCTTGTAGTCTGTCAACATCGCTTTCTGTTCCATCATCATCAGTTTCGCTATCCATAAAATCATCTAGAAAATCCGCCCATTCCATCACTTGCCCATCAACAGGACAAACACTTAAGACAAAAAAGAGTAGTATTTGCAACACTTTTGCCCTTTTAATTCGGATTATAAAAAAGTTATGGTAAATGTCTTCTTTCACAACATCATATTCTTTCCTTGCAAAGATAGTATAAAGATAGGTACAAGTTCAAAATTTAACAATTATTTCGTACTTGTCACATCCTATTGACAAAGCAAAGAACATTCCCATATAATCGCCCTCAAAAAACATGCGTTTTATAACTCGGCGTTCACCTTGATTTAAACTATTCTGAAAATACCAAGAGAAGTGATACATTGAAAATCAAGTTTTCTCTCGAATAAAATATTATTTCAACTAATCTTCATAATCTCGTAATCATTTCGAAATTTAACAGCACGAACTTTGTACCGATTAACAAAAAGAATAACAACATGTTTAATGATTTTGATTATGACAATTATGTCACTGAATCAACAGATGAAGGTTTCTATCGAGCTTATAATGAAATGAGCGGACAA
>JAQVXN010000057.1 GCA_028709135.1 Bacteroidaceae bacterium
CAACTTTGTGGTTATAACAAACCTCGAAGCCCCCGTCAAAATCCCTTAAAAAAGATTCTCTCCAAACAGGAAATATCTATTATTCGCCCCAAACACCATGAAAGTTTTGAAACAGCCATTACCAGATTGCAGATGAGTTGTTTCGTGGTTGTTGCAGATTTTGAATACCATTATGATCGCGAAGGTAAGCGCTATGGATGGGGCATTGCACGTTACACCACGCCAGAAGCCCTTTATGGGAAGGATCTTTTTTCCCAGTCTCTTTCACATTCACCAGAAGAATCAAAACAGTTTATACTGAGTCATCTCCGAAAACTCCTGCCAACGACTTTAGTTCAAGAACTTTTTAATGTCATTGGATAAATATCGGCACAGTCAGTAAAGTTGGGGATTTAACAAATTGTTCCGATTCAGTGCTCAGGACGTAAAATAAACTCGTTGCTTTCAAAGAATTAATTTGATCGTGTTTCCCCAATTTTTACATGCTCAATCAAAGTTGGTGACGCAGTGCGTCACAAAAGAAACGCAGTGCGTCATGAAAAAAACGCGTCGCGTCACAAAAGAAACGCACCGCGTCACATAGTATGAGAAGTAACCTTTCATTTAAAACACCATATCCTGATAGAATTTCAGCCAAATAATGAAATGTATTAAGTGAATCAAAAACCCTGCGAAGTAAAATGTTTCTGCCTGGTTAAAGTCCTGACCGATATAATGCTGTTTTAAGAATAGGGCATATAATTGAAGCACTTAAAATTTGCTCTGCCAGATTCATGCGGAATCCAGTAGCATTTCTTGTAACCTAAATTTTTAATGCTAAACGAATCCATACTCTTTCTGAGATGAATTCTACGTTAGTTATCTTGAAATAAGTCATAAACTCCGACGAAGTATTAAATGGGCGATTTCTAATAACTGCGTTTTGTTAAATCCCCAACTTTACCGACTGAACCTAAGTATCCTAATAAACATACACAAAGTTTTCCTCTAATGATGTAACATTAGAGGAAAACATATTCAAATATTCTTCAAGTAAAATACTGTCAAAAAATCTTTCAACCCATATTCCACAATATATCATATGATTTAATCATCCCCTCACAAAATAGATGATGAGAAGAACTTCCAAACATTGTTTCTTATTCCAAACAGAAGAAAGCCTCAATCATTTTATAATTCAATAGATAAAACACGAGTTTCGTCAGGATCTACACTAAGATGAATACGCACAGTGTCCTCGGGTAGCAGATCCTCAATAAGTTCAGGCCACTCTAAAAAACAGGCATTGCCGCTATAAAAATAATCCTCGTAACCAATGTCATAAACTTCCGATATTTTTTTTATACGATAAAAATCAAAATGATAGATGCTGCGTCCAGGTTGCGGTAGAGCATATTCATTAATAATTGCAAATGAAGGCGAAGTAATCGTATCCGTAACGCCCAACTGTTGACATACGGATTTAATGAACGTAGTTTTGCCGGCACCCATTCCCCCATAAAATGCAAAAATGGTATGTCCGGGCATCAATCGAATAAATTCCCGTGCAGCTTGATCAAGTTGTTGTAAGGATTGAATTTTAATTTCCATAAGTTTTTTATTTTACTTTTGATTGCAGGGTAATAAAAGGAACTATCATTTCTTCCATGGACACTCCTCCATGCTGAAAAGAGCCACGATAGAAACTGGCATAATAGTTATAGTTATTGGGATAAGCAAAAAAGTGATCTCCAGTTGTAAATACATAAGCGCTGCTCAGATTGGGCGAAGGCAATTGTACCCGTTGCGGATCACGTAATTCGTAAACTTCTCTTTGCTTATAAGCTAAATTTTTACCCACTTTGTATCGAAGGTTTGTATTAGTCTGGCGATCACCCAAAATACGTATTGGATTCCATACTTGTACGCTTCCATGATCCGTTGTAATAAGCAATTTGTAACCACTATTGGCAATTTCGCGCAAAAGGTAACGAATGGAAGTATGGCGGAACCAACTCTGCGTAATACTTCGTAGTGCTGCTTCATTGCCAACCAATTCATGAACCATTTGATGTTCACTTTTAGCATGCGACAAAATATCAATGAAATTTATTACCAATACATTAAGGTCATTATGAAGCAAGTTGTTAAATTGTCCAAGTATTTTGTCTACGCCAACAGAATCATTCAACTTATAATAAGCATAACTTTCTTTGCGTCGAAAACGCGTCATTTGAGTTTGAATAAGATCGCTCTCATTCAGATTTTTCCCTTCATCTTCATCCTCGTCTACCCAAAGATTAGGATACATTTTTTGTATCTGCAACGGCATCAACCCTGCGCAAATAGCATTACGTGCATACTGTGTCACAGAAGGTAAAATACTATAAAAGAGTTCTTCATCAAAAGTGAACAGGTCTGAAAAATCATTCAGGACAGTACGCCACTGGTCATATCTAAAATTATCTATAATAAGCAGAAATACTTTTTCACCCTTATCAAGAAGAGGAAAAACGCGTCGTTTAAAAATATCTGGGCTCAGCATCGGACGATCCTTAATAGTGCCGTCGATCCAGCCTTCATAATTACGGCGAATAAATTTAGCAAAACTATTGTCGGCCTCCTGTTTTTGCATTTTGAGCATCTCACTCATTTCATCCCCGGCATCTGTTAATTGAAGTTCCCAATATACAAGGCGCTTATAAACTTCAATCCAGTCGTTATATGACATGGAATCATTAATTTGCATTCCTATTTCGCTAAAAGCCTGTCGATAGCCTGATTGCGTAGCCTGAATAACGATTTCCTGCTGATGGATATTCTTTTTCAATGTCAACAAGATCTGGTTGGGGTTTACCGGTTTGATCAGGTAATCAGCAATTTTTGCACCAATCGCTTGGTTCATAATGTCCTCCTCTTCGCTTTTTGTTACCATCACAATAGGTACTGTGGGCATAATTTCTTTAATACGTTGCAAGGTATCCAACCCACTAAGCCCTGGCATATTTTCGTCCAACAAAATAAGATCAAAAGTCTGTTCTTGACATAAATCAATTGCGTCAGGACCATTTGTAGCTTTAATAACTTCATAGCCCTTCTTTTCAAGAAAGAGAATTTGTGCACGTAGCATTTCTATTTCGTCATCAACCCAAAGTAATCGTCCGTTACTCATAATGTTCCTTTGTTATTATTTTTCTTAAAGGCTATTGCCTTTTTTATCTATTAGTACCATTCACCACCATCATTTTCTGTAGGCTCTTGTTTATTTTCGTCTTTCTTATCTACTTTTTCGAATTCATCCCAGATAAAATTATTAGGCTGTTCGTCAATCTTCAAATCCTTTTTCACTTTGCTTGGTACAAAATTTTTCTGATAGAATTTTTCATATTCCTGCATGGTATATTTAACACCTATCAGTTTCAGATTGTGTTGTGAAATTAAGATGGGGTTCACATGTTCCAGTAAGACACGACAAGCAGAGTCTTGAAAAAGTTCTTGCTCATACCGATGCACTTCATCATAGCTAATAAAACCAGTAAGGCGCATTTGATTCTTTCCTGCAGATGAAATAATTTCTATATCAAAATTACGAACATTGAAATTTGTAAAATTGAAGCGAGAGACATCATATAGTAATTGTCCTTCGTTTAGAGAATCTTTAGAATAAGACAAGATAAAAACATAGTCTGAATTGCGATCTGCTTGTAATGTATCTTTTCGTGAAATAGAGTCAGCAGCCGCAGCAGAAGAGCTGTTACGATTATCCCATAGACTACTCATGTCGAAATTACCTGTAGCCGGGACGCGACCTTCCTGTATGTTTTTAGTTATACTGTTAGCCAGATCTGTAATCTTATCTTGAGGAAAGTCTTTCGCCAAATCTTTCAGTTCCTGAACAAAACCTCTCGCATCACCTTTGCGTAATAATGTCATAGCATCGAGAAACATAAATTTAGCACGATTTTCGCCTTGTGGGTATTTTTCTTTCGAAATTTTGCAATTGCGAGCCATAGTTGCATAGTCGTTTTTACGATATGCTTCATAGGTCTTTACATATATAGAATCTTCCAAATGTTTGCCATATTTAGCATTTTCCTCAAAATCCGGTGCCGTAATAAGTTTTGTAAATTCACTTTTCGGGAACTTCTCTGCCAACATGTTTCGATATCCATCAGCTTCAGCACGTGTCCCCCAATGCAACTCCAATAAAAAAAGATGATAAAATACCTCATCCATTTGTTTGAAGTCTGGAAAGTTTGTATAAAGTCTCATAAAAGTTTTACGACTCAGACGATAATTTCCCATTTCATCTTTTTCTATCACAGCTGCATGAAATAAGGCATCCGCTAATTTTTGATTAGATGCGGCGAGTTTTTCTTTTGTGAAAGGCAACTGAGCCATATAATAAGCACGAGATAATGGTCCATTTGTCAAAGAGTCTTTTCCTTCCTCTTTTTTATTGTTTTTGTTTAATTTGTCAACATTTACCTGCTCATTGTTGTTTTCTTTAGTCGTATCATTTTTTATCTCATTAACTTTATTATTCGCGCTAGCTGTATTACCAGTCTTATCTACGCGGCGCCAATTATCTTCATTAGCACGCTCACCCCAAAGTTGCTTAAATTGCTCCATACCTTGGTTGACAGTTTGTTGGTTGTAAAAATACCACATACCACCCGTATTTTCAGTAGGCAATGTGTTTTTGTTATTATTCAACTGAGAACTCTGAGTATTTATGTGGTTCTTTGCTAACAAAGAGTCTGCTTTTGTTCGCTTTTCTTGTTTCTGCTTAATTTTGGCATACGCAATGAGTTTATCTATAGCTGCATTTCGATCTTTCTCCGACATATGCACCAAACCTTGCACGCTGTCCTGCAAATGTATTTCGCTCGTAAAAGGCACAAGTTTGGAGAGAACCGCATTACGTGCCGTCAAAGATTCATAGCGTTCATGCTCCTTTCCAATACACGATACAGCCATTCTATAACAGCGCTGAGCATCAGCAAAAGACTCCTTAGCCCAATAAAGATCGCCTAAGTTCATCAACAAAACACCTTTTGAGATACTATTCCTAACGGCTTTTTTTACACCTGTTTCATAAGCTTCTATAGCTTTTGCCGTGTCAGGGAGAGCCAAATAAACATTACCTATTGCATAATATACCTGCTCCAAATAATTTTTATTATTATCTTTTTTCGCCATTCGCTTTAGTTTCGCTAATTTTTTTTGATTGTTTCCATTAGGAATGACCTCTGTTTGTAGAATTTGTGCATTAAAGCGCATCTCATAAGGTGGACTTTGTCGCATGCATTTTTGCAAAGCTTCATAAGCTTCCTGACGCATATCAAGTGTCTTGCAAACCTGGCCTAACAAAAAACATCCGCGGGCCTTAGGTAGCCCATGAGGTAGATTTTTGATTTCTTCTTGCAAATAAGGTACAGCATCTTTCCATCTTTTTTGGCGAAGGTAGAAATTAGTTACGGCCGTGTTATAGTCCCGACGAGCTGCACGTGGAATACTGTCACGACGTATTTTGCGAAATAGTTCTTCAGCATCATAATACCAATCCAACTGAGTATAGCATAAAGCCAATAGAGAACGTGCAACATTTGCCACAGAAGATTCATTTTGATAGAGTCTTTCTGTATATGAAAAAGTAGAAGCAGCTTCAATGAAATTGCCCTCTTCCATCTGCGCCTTTCCCATCAAAATCCATGCATTTTTCAAAAAAGGATTAAACTCCGAGCGATTGCGAAAAGCTTTTTCTTTGGGAGTCATACGATGCCCGGATTTAATCTCAGGTTTCGTTTTAATGGAATAAAGTTTAATCGTTTTCTCGCACTTTGTTACGGTAATATCAAAACTTCCAGAACCCAATTTTTCAGAACTTTTATTGCTAACCATCAATAGGGGAATAAAGTCCGTATAATTGTCTTTATTCCCATCCAGTTTAGCTTGCATACCCTCCAAATAAGCCTGATGGCCGTTGAAATAAGTGTTGTAACGTGATTTGAACCCCTTCCACCAACGTGTAGTGCCCGTATTCTTTTGAGTAGCACACGAGCCTAGCAGCAGAAGCAGCAACATTAAACCGTGAATGTAGTTTCCTTGATATTTCACGAACACATTTTTCTTTTACTAAAACCAAAAGAAATGGCTTTTATTGTGCGAAACAGCATGTAAATAGCAATCGAGAACAAAATAATGGTAGCACCACTTGGTACATTATAATAATAGGAGAACATTAACCCTGCCAAACAACAAAAAATAGCAATAACAGTAGAAAGTATTGCCATACCCGTAAAACTACGCGTAAAAAGATTTGCTGTCATCTGCGGTACAGACATAAGAGAAATGACCATAACCACACCTGCTACCCTCAAGCAGGCTACCACAGAGAGAGCGATGAGCATCATCATACCATACTCTATCGTTGCAGTAGGTAAGCCCTGAGAGCGCGCAAATTCATAATCAAACGATACAGCTACAATTTCAGGAATAAATAAGAAGAATATTATCGTACTCAATAAAGCCAAAATCCCTAAAAAGGTCAGATCACCCGTATTAATAAGTAAAATGTTACCAAAGAGATAATTCGACAAGGCAGGCAAAAAAGACGGTGAAAGATATGTGCAAATAATACCGATACTCATGCCTAAAGCCCATAACATAGCAATTGCAGAGTCCTCTCGAACTTCTTGTCGATGTCTCAATTTCTGCACGCCAAATCCTGTCAACAAAGAAAATACAGCCGCACCTGCTAACGGAGGCAATCCACATAATGCACACAGACCAACACCACCCAATGAAGAATGTGCAATGCCACCCGCGATAAAAACCATTCGGCGAGATACAATATAAGTTCCAACGAGTCCACAGACAATGCCAGCCAGACAACACCCCATTAAGGCGTGCTGAAAAAACACATATTGAAACAGATCTCTCATTTTTCTTCCTCCATCATTATCAGCGCTTCGTCTTTCAGAAGCTCAGGTAAAGCAATGTCTCTTAAATCCAAACTGCGCAACCAGTCTGCCGTTTTCTCGGGACGCAACGTCATAAGCACCTCCGAAAATTGATTAATTTGGCTTTCATTGTAAGCATTAGCCGCTAATCCTTTATACGTATCCAACTTTTCGTCATCAAAATACTCCGGTTCCATTTTTACTGCGCGCATCAAAGCTTCATCATCACAGAAACAACTCATACCGCATTGCTCCATATCACAACCTTTCGGCTTTTTCAATACTGAGGATTTTTTGTCTTCAACGGACATACTTAGTCTTCGGGCTCTGATGTAAATCATTCTGCCCAATAGAATGCCCAGCACAATGAGCAGAATAACGAAAATCGTCATCAGTAATCCGAAAGATAAAAACCGGCAGTTCTTAAATCCGTCCAAAACTTCGGATATGATTTACTCACAACCTCCGGATTATTAATTTTCAAATGTGGCAAACTCATACAACATGGAGCAAAAGCCATGGCCATTCGATGGTCGTCATAAGTATCAATCGCAATTTTATCCACTGGTTTGCCTCTCTTACCATCCCAGGAAAGAGTATCCCTCCCACTTATTTTGATCATAAAACCAAATTTTGCCATTTCAGTTTTTAAAGCCTTCAGACGATCGGTTTCTTTGATCTTTAGATTTTCCAGTCCTGAAAATTTAAATGGTCTGTTCAACATGGCACACGAAACTACTAGCGTTTGAGCCAAATCAGGAACATTCTCGAGGTTCCAATCCAATTTAGATTCTTTTGGATCAGTCTTGCGAAGTACCACGTTTCCCTGACTCAACGTAGTACTTACCCCCAGGCTTTCAAAGAATTTTCTTACCTGTGCATCACCCTGAATACTATTCTCCAAGAGACCAGGTAGTATAATACAGGCATCTTTATCTCGTGAAAGAGCAACAATCTCATACCAATAGGAAGCTGCACTCCAGTCATTTTCAACTCGAAAAGTGCAAGGTTTGTAACCCGTCGGCAATACTCTCAAGGTTTTCGAGTCCTCCCAATACACATTCGCTCCATAAATATTCATCAAATGTAACGTCAAATCAATATAAGGACGCGAAACGATTTTTCCTGTCAAATGAATTGTCAGTCCCTTTTTCATTACAGGTCCGACCATCAATAGTGCTGAGGTAAACTGGGAACTGACATCACCTTGCAATGAGACTTCACCACCTTCCAAGATCTGTCCTTCAATTTGGAGCGGGGGAAATCCATCCTCATTCATATATTTAATATTGGCGCCCAACGAACGAAGTGCATCCACCAACACATCAATAGGACGATGTAGCATACGATCTGTACCTGTCAATATAGTACGTCCTTCTGTTACTGCATAATAAGCTGTTAGAAAGCGCATCGCAGTCCCAGCTCCCATAATATCAGTTAGTTCGGCATGATCCCTTAAAGCACGCTGCATCACAAAAGTATCATCACAATCCGAGATATTTTCCGGTTTGATCGTACTTTGAGATAATTTGTTCATAACAAGCACGCGATTGCTGATGCTTTTTGAAGAAGGCAACAGAATTGTTTGATTGAGAGCGAGTGGGGCATCTATCGTATAATGCATAATCTTATTTCTATCAAAAACTAAGACAAAAATACGAATAAAATTTGGATAATTAAAAAAGAAAGGCTACTTTTGCAGTCGATTTCAGAGCCTTTGTGTAAAGAAATTCGGGGTGTAGCTCAGCCCGGTTAGAGTACGCGTCTGGGGGGCGTGTGGTCGCTGGTTCGAATCCAGTCACCCCGACTGAGTAATAAGTTGCTGAAGTTCAAATAAAAATTGAATTCAGCAACTTATTTTTTTTAGTCACATTTTTTTCAGATCTCACTACAATAATCAAAAAATGGCTCTGTCCGTAACAGTTGGGGATTTAACAAAACGCAGTTATTAGAAATCGCCCATTTAATGCTTCCGTCGGAGTTTATGACTTATTTCAAGATAACTAACGTAGAATTCATCTCAGAAAAAGTATGGATTCGTTTAGCATTAAATATTTAGGTAACAACAGATTCTACTGGACTCTGCATGAATCTGGCAGAGCAAATTTTAAATGCTTCAATTACCCTATTTTTAAAACAGCATTATATAGGTCAGGACTTTAACCAGGCAGAAACTTTTTACTTCGTAGGGCCTTTGATATACTTGATACTTTTCTTTATTTGGCTGAAATTTTATCAGGATATGGTGTTCTAAATGAAAAGTTACTTCTTATTC
>JAQVXN010000058.1 GCA_028709135.1 Bacteroidaceae bacterium
AGAGCCTATACTGAAATATTATGATATGACGCCGAATATAACCGCATTTAGCTCTACGCGCCATGGAGGTTTCAGTGAAGGCAATTATGCTTCTTTTAATATTAATCAATATTGTGGGGACAATAATACGCATATAATAGAAAACCGGGAATTACTTTGTAAAAAACTTCATATCAAAGGCTCTCGATTGATTATGCCACATCAGGTTCATGGCGTCAACATTAAACTAATAGATGAAAGCTTCTTTAGCAAAACAGAAAACGAACAACGAATCAGTTTAGAAGGAGTTGATGCCTTGATGACACAAGAACGATATACGTGTCTGGGTATTTCTACGGCTGACTGTGTACCGATTTTAATTTATGATCACGAAAAACATGCCATTGCAGCTGTTCATGCAGGTTGGCGAGGAACTCAGCAGCGAATTGTAGAGAAAACCATAAAAGAAATGAGTCGGTGCTTTTGCTCTGCGGCTACAAGTCTCTTAGCAACGATAGGTCCATCCATTGGTCCGGATGCTTTTGAAGTCGGTCCGGAAGTATATGAATCCTTTCTTTTATCTGGATTCCCTATGGAAAAGATCTCTAAAAAAATAGCAGGGAAATGGCATATTGACCTTTGGCAGGCCAATGCAATATCTCTAGAAAATATGGGCGTACTGCGCCAGAACATTCAAATTTCAGGTATTTGTACCTACACTCATTCGAACGATTTTTTTTCAGCTAGGAAATTAACCATTAACTCCGGAAGAATTCTTTCGGGAATTATACAAAGATAAAACACAACACAACACTATGACTTTAAAACATTTGGCAGTAGCAGGATTATTCGTTTTAGTTCCGATGCTTTATATTCATTCATCGAAATTAACACAACGCGCTCTTGACGAAAAAGCAAACGCTTCTGATAATAATGATTTTACAGAAAGAGAAAAACGAGACATAAGAATTCCTACAGCAGGCTTATTTGAGCAAACAGACAATATAACAATAGATTTTTCAAAACTCAGAAGAAACGAATGGTGTTATCCGCTTCATAATGGTAGGGTAATCAGTCCATTCGGAGGGAAGCGGAGACATGCCGGCATGGATATCAAAACTTATGCCGGCGATACCATCTATGCAGCTTTTTCCGGACGTGTACGCTTCGCAAGGCCATATGCCGGATATGGAAATGTTATCGTACTGCGTCACGATATGGGGCTCGAAACCGTTTATTCTCACAATAAATATAATCTGGTACGTATCGGTGATGTTGTTAAAGCAGGTCAAGCTATTGCTATTGAAGGACGTACGGGACGAGCTACCACAGAACATTGCCATTTTGAAGTTCGCATTAATGGAAAAGCTTTTAATCCCGCTATTTTCTTTGACCCTATTACATGCTGTTTAAGAAGCGAAAAAGTCGTAGCCTACAAGAGTGGTAGAATAGAAACTAGCAATATTGTTCCAGCTAACAATGTCGCTGAAGATAAGGGAAAACAAACAAAGTCACAACAAGCAAGAAGTTAATCATACTTTTTATTGTATTTTCCCAAAAGAACATACAAATATAATGGCAAATATAAAAGAGCCATCAACTCAACCACATTAACTCCGGATTGATAAAATCACATGATTTCTTTCTTGTCTTTGAATATCATAAAGCTTTAATAGAAATGAACCCCGAAAGTTTTTTGTTCAACTTTCGGGGTTCATTTCTATTTTGACGTACTCTTTTATATTAAATATCTTCTAAATGAGTCGGATGTGAAGTGATTCGCATTCGTGGCGCATTTCTTCCGGCCAAATACTAGCTTGAACTTCGCCTATATGTGCTTTATGCAGGAATAACATGCATAAACGTGATTGCCCAATTCCGCCACCAATACTTAATGGTAATTCGTTATTTAGTAACTTTTTATGAAAATAAAGTTCTTGGCGATTGTCATTGCCACTTTCATGTAATTGATAGAGTAGGGCTTTCTTGTCTACGCGGATTCCCATAGAACTAAGTTCCATCGCCTGCCCTAGAATCTCATCCCAGACAAATAAATCACCATTTAAACCTCTGAATCCAAGTTCTGAAACAGTAGAATAATCATCATAATCAGGAGCACGTAAATCATGTGGTTTGCCATCTCCTAAAGGACAACCAATACCGATTATAAAGACAGTGCCTTTTTCTTTCGCAATCATGTTTTCACGCTCTTTCGGCGTTTTATCAGGATAAAGACGTCTTAACTCCTCTGCATGAATAAAAAAGATATTATCATTTAAGATGGGATGTATTTCAGGATATTGCTCGCAGACAGTAAATTCTGTCCGCAACATCGCTGAATATATACGTTTGACGACTTTCTTCAAAAATGCAATATTCCTATTTTCCGGGAGTATAACTCGTTCCCAATCCCATTGATCTACATAAAGCGAATGTAAATTGTCTAATTCTTCATCAGCACGTATGGCATTCATGTCTGCGTAAATGCCAAATCCCGGTTTGATATGATGTTCAGCAAGTGTGAGTCTTTTCCATTTTGCCAATGAGTGAACCACTTCTGCACATTGATCGTCCATATCCTTAATTGGAAAATGAACAGCTCTTTCTGTGCCGTTTAGGTCATCATTTATGCCAGTTCCTTTCAATACGAATAACGGACCTGTTGTGCGGTGAAGACGTAACCCGGTCGCCAAATTTTCTTGAAAGAAACTTTTAATTAGTTTGATAGCCAGCTCATTTTGCTGAATATCTAACAATGGTATGTAATTATTTACTTTTGTCAACTTGCTCATTTCAATACTTTTTGATGATTAATGATGTGCAAAGTTACTAAATCCTTCCAATTTGCGATTTTTTTCTCTACAAAATTAAATATTAGAACGAAATAATGGTTTTAATCCTTCATTTCTGCTATATATAGGCTAATTAGTGATACTTTTTGTATGATTTGACCCTTAGAACTTAAAAATAGAGATCTGTCAAAATGTCATATTCCATCTTATAAAGATAGCGTTTTTCTATTACATCATAATGTTTTAGCATATCTATGTACAACGATATATGTTATTTATTGCATTTGATGAATAATCACTTTTATTTCGGGCTTGTCTTGCAATAATTTTTTAAGTTCTGAAACCGGTGTATCACTGTAATGATAGGGATAAAAAACTTTAGGATGAATAGTGCGTACTGCTTTATTGGCTTGTTCTAGGGTCATCGTGTAAGGTTGATTAACTGGAAGGAAACAAATATCGATGTTTTTTAATTTAGACAATTCGGGAATGTCTTCCGTATCGCCAGAAATATAAACATTTGTTCCTCCTATAGTAAAAACATATCCATTATCTCTACCTTTAGGATGGTATTGAAGATGCCCCGGAGTCGTATTATAGGCTGGCACAGCTTGAACAAAAATATCTTTATTTAAAGACTTTCTATCGTTGTTCATCATAATAAGCCCCTTCCCAAGTAGTTTTGCACAGTTTGAGTTAAGAACAATACTTGTTTTCATATCTGATAATTGATTGATAGCTTTTTTATCGAAATGATCATAGTGTTCGTGAGTTATAAAAATATAAGAAGCTTTCGGAAAATCAAAATCACCTAGATATTCACTCAGTGGGTCAACATAAATAATGCAGCTTTTAAACGTCAAAATTAAACTGGAATGTTTCAAAAAAGTAATATATAGGGGGATACCGCTTTCTGTTTGAATAGTGTCCGTATTTATACTTAAATAATTCATGCCTTTATGTTTTAAAGAATGATTTTTACTTGATAAGGAAAACACCAGCCCCCCTATAATTATAAATAGAAGAGGCAGTAATATACTCCATGATAGTTTATGTTTCATTTTTGACGTTGATTATATAAAAATTAGCAATCATGCAAAAGAAGAAAATTTAGATCATATCACAAAATATAATGAGGAGTAAAATGTCTTGATTTTTAATTTTTTCGCGAAGATGAAAGATTTCTTAATGTTGTCCATGATGAAGGAATTTGTTGTTAAACTATAACCTATAAAGTATAAATCAAAGGGTGAAATGCTTGAGATACAATCGAATTTAGGCAAAACAACATTTATTTGAAATAAATTTAGAGTGAAATCTGTTTCTCAACTATCAAAAAAGTGTATCTTTGCAGTCCGGAAAAGAATATCATATAACTAAACGATAAAAAAATGACTAAAGCAGACATTGTAAATGAGATTTCCAGTAGGACAGGAATCGACAAATTCGCTGTATTGAAAACTGTTGAAGCCTTTATGGAAGTTGTCAAGGATTCATTATCTGATGGTAAGAACGTTTATTTACGCGGTTTCGGTAGTTTTATACTTAAAAAGAGAGCACCGAAAACAGCGCGCAATATTTCTAAGAACACCACGATTATTATTCCTGAACACGATATTCCGGCATTTAAACCGGCAAAAACTTTCAGCAATATAGTAAGATAATTAAGAGAATAGTTCACATACATTAATTATTTAAATTTTAAGCTATGCCAAGCGGAAAAAAGAAAAAAAGACACAAGATGTCTACACATAAGCGAAAGAAAAGACTAAGAAAGAATAGACATAAGAGCAAGTAAATTTTATACTCTATAATAATTATAAAGAACAAATTCGGAACCGTTTATTCGTTTTGGAATTTGTTCTTTATTAAATTTACCATTTTGAAATGACAAGTGAAGTTATTGTCGATGTTCAACCCAAAGAAATATCTATTGCCCTCCTTGAAGATAAAAAACTTGTTGAATTACAAAAGGAAGGGCAAGAAGAGTGTTTCTCTGTTGGAAATATGTATCTGGCAAAAGTTAAAAAGCTGATGCCGGGCTTAAATGCATGTTTTGTGGATGTCGGGTATGAGCGCGATGCTTTCTTGCATTATCTTGACTTAGGACCATACTTTCATTCATACGAAAAATATCTGAAGCAGGTATTAAGTGACCGTAAAAAACTGGCCTCGTTTAATAATGCCAGCATTCTTCCTCAATTGGAAAAAGACGGTAGCGTACAAAAAACCTTAAAAGTTGGACAAGAATTGCTTGTTCAAATTATAAAAGAACCAATATCTACAAAAGGACCGAGACTTACATGTGAGCTTTCTTTTGCAGGAAGGTTTTTGGTTCTTATTCCTTTTAACGATAAAATTTCTGTTTCTTCTAAAATTCGTTCGTCTGCAGAACGTGCCCGGTTAAAGCAATTATTACAAAGCATTACACCAAAAAACTTTGGGGTTATTGTTCGTACTGTTGCAGAAGGAAAACGTGTAGCAGAATTGGATAAAGAATTAAAATTGCTTTTGAAGCGGTGGGAAAATTCTATTCAAAATGCTCAGAAAGCAACTTCTTTTCCCAAACTGATTTATGAAGAAACAAGTCGTACGGTCGCACTGCTTAGGGATTTGTTTAATCCTTCTTATGAAGCAATCTACATTAATAATAAGAATACGTTTAATGAGGTTAGAGAATATATCCAATTGATTGCTCCTGAGAATGATAACATCGTAAAATTGTATTCCGGAGAAATCCCTATTTTTGATAATTTCTCCATAACAAAACAGATTAAAGCGCTTTTTGGCAAAACGGTTACGTACAAGCATGGTGCATATTTGATTATAGAACATACGGAAGCTTTGCATGTAGTTGATGTAAATAGTGGCAACCGATCTAAATCATCTGAGGGACAAGAAGAAAACGCCCTTGACGTGAATCTTGGTGCAGCAGATGAATTAGCCAGACAACTGCGACTTCGCGATATGGGTGGAATTATAGTTGTTGATTTCATTGATATGCAAAAAGTTGAGAACCGTCAGAAGCTTTACGAACGCATGACTCAGAACATGCAGCTCGATAGAGCTCGTCATAATATTTTGCCGTTAAGTAAATTCGGTCTCATGCAAATTACACGCCAACGCGTACGTCCTGCCATGGACGTGAATGTAGACGAAACTTGCCCTTCCTGTTTCGGTACGGGAATTGTTAAGTCTAGCATCCTTTTTACAGATACACTTGAAAGTAAAATCCATATTTTGGTCAATGAGTTAAGTATTAAAAAACTAAAACTTCATGTACATCCTTATGTCGCAGCTTATATTAATAAAGGTATTCTTTCTATTAAATATAAGTGGCAAATGAAGTTTGGTTTTGGCATTAAAGTTATACCCGACCAAAGTCTTGCTTTTTTGCAATATGTTTTCTATGATTCTACGGGTCAGGAAATTGACATGAAAGAAGAAAAAGAAATCAAAACTACAAAACCCAAGATTTCCTGATAAAGGAAAATTAAACTATTTGTCAGCACATTCATTTTCCCAAAGAATGTGCTGATTTTTTGTAAATAAATCTTTTTTGAGGCTAAAGCTAAATGACATTACTTTGTGTGTGGTCAACAATGTCACAAACAATACAACAATGTTTTGTTTAACCCAAAGCAGAGGCATATTTTAGTCGATATAGTTTAGGTTTGTAATTACTCATGAATTTATGATTCTATCAATTTAGATTAAGAGGCACTTTTTAATATCATGCTTTCTTACGGAAAAATAGAGCTGGCACATTATTTGTTTAATTATAAGAAACAAATTAGTGTCTTACATTATGCAAAAAGGAAATATTGGGGTTACAACAGATAACATATTCCCCGTCATTAAAAAGTTTCTTTATAGTGATCACGAAATTTTTCTTCGTGAGATAGTTTCGAATGCTGTTGATGCAACTCAAAAACTGCGTACGCTTTCCCAAAAAGGAGAGGTGAAAGGCGATTTGGGTAATTTGACAGTTCAAGTTAAGGTGGATAAAGATAAAGGAACCATAACGGTAAGTGACCGTGGCATTGGGATGACAGGAGAGGAAATAGATAAATATATTAATCAAATTGCATTTTCCGGTGCCAATGAATTTTTAGATAAATATAAAGATGATGCAAATGCCATTATTGGTCATTTCGGCCTTGGCTTTTATTCTGCCTTTATGGTCAGCAAACAAGTTGAAATTAATACCTTAAGCTTTCGAGAGGGTGCAAAAGCCGTAAAATGGAGCTGTGACGGTACTCCTTCATTTGAAATTGACGATTCAGATAAAGTGGAACGTGGTACTGACATTATTCTACATATTGATGATGATTGTAAGGAGTTTTTGGAAAAAAATAAAATTCTGGAATTACTTAGAAAATATTGTCATTTCTTACCCGTACCCATTGCATGTGGAAAAAAGACAGAATGGAAAGATGGCAAAGAAGTAGAAACGAAAGATGACCTAATTATTAATGATGTCAATCCTATTTGGAAACGTAAACCAACAGATTTAAAAGATGAAGATTACAAGAAATTTTATCGTGATCTTTACCCTGGTATGGATGAACCTTTATTTTGGATTCATTTGAATGTGGATTATCCATTTAATCTGACTGGAGTTCTCTATTTCCCCAAAATTAAAAATAGTATTGACCTTCAACGCAATAAAATACAACTTTACTGCAATCAAGTTTTTGTTACCGATCAAGTCGAAAATATTGTACCGGAATTCTTAACTATACTTCATGGTATTATTGATTCCCCTGATATTCCCCTGAATGTGAGTCGTAGTTATTTGCAGAGCGATGCTAATGTAAAGAAAATTTCTTCTTACATTACCAAAAAGGTAAGTGACCGCTTGGATAATATCTTTAAAGAAAATAGATCTGATTTTGAAGCTAAATGGGACGATTTGAAACTCTTTATAGATTATGGAATGCTTTCACAATCAGATTTTTACGATAAAGCAAAAAATTATGCGTTATTGAAAGATTGTGAAGGAAAATATTACACCTACGACGAGTATAAGAAATTGATTGAAAGTAATCAGACTGACAAAGATAAAAATTTGATCTACCTATATGCAAACAATCAGGAAGAGCAATTTAGCTTTATTGAGGCAGCTAAAGAAAAGGGTTACAGTGTGCTTATCTTAGATGGCCAATTGGATACCCCGTTAGTTGGCATGCTAGAGCAAAAATTCAGTCAATGCCGTTTCTGTCGTGTTGATGCAGATACTGTGGATCGTTTGGTACAAAAAAGCGATGCACCGAAAGAAACTGTCAACGCAGAAGATAGTGAACAATTATCATCTATTTTTAAAAGTCAATTACCTAAATTTGCCGATAAGGAATTTCACGTTGAAACACAATCGTTGGGAATTAATGCGATTCCTGTGATGATTACTCAAAATGAATTCTCGCGCAGAATGAAGGAAATGAGTAAAATTCAACAAGGCATGGCCTTTTATGGACAAATGCCTGATATGTATGCTGTTATTTTAAATTCTGACCATACCTTGGTCAAGAAAATTCTGGATGAAAGCAAGGTTAGTACAGACGAGTCTTTGAAACCAATTGTTGCAGAGTTAAAAGGGCTTCATGCACGCCAGTCGATATTACGTCAGGAGCAGAAAGACAAAAAGCCTGAAGAAATTAGTCAGCAAGAAAAAGATGACTTATCAAAATGCGATAAAGATATTTCTGAGCAAGAAAAGAAAAAAGAACAAATTTTGGCTGATTATGCAAAGAACAATCATATTGTTCATCAATTGATAGATTTAGCTTTGTTGCAGAATGGTTTACTAAAAGGTGAAGCTTTGAACAAATTTTTGAAGCGCAGTGTCAATTTGATAAAATAAACATATTTGAATTGAAAGACGGACTTTTTCTTGAAAAAAGTCCGTCTTCATTTAGCCTATCAACAAAAAAATCATTAACTTTGCATCCGCAAACGTAAAGAGAATCGGCTCCGTAGCTCAACTGAATAGAGTATCTGACTACGGATCAGAAGGTTCAGGGTTTGAATCCCTGCGGAGTCACTCTTAAGTAAGTTCGTACATTATATTATTGGCTCCGTGGCTCAACTGAATAGAGTATCTGACTACGGATCAGAAGGTTCAGGGTTTGAATCCCTGCGGAGTCACAAAGTTAATTAAATAGGAAGGGATTTTTTTCTTCCTATTTTTATTATTGTGGTTCGGCAAAAAAGAACTTATTTCGGCTCACCCGATAAATTGTGTGTTTAATTATAAAATCAGGGAATATATAGAGTTTTTGGCAATACAAATGTTACTTTTGTATTTATGAAAGAATCAGGGATGGAGTCTTTGGCCAAACTAATATTG
>JAQVXN010000059.1 GCA_028709135.1 Bacteroidaceae bacterium
TCAGATATTTCCTACCATATTCTTTCAGTAGGAATCCTGCATGATCTGATGCTATGCCGATAATTTCTTTTCTCATCATCGTGGTTATTTCTTTAAATAATCTATAATTTGGTGATAAACGTTTTCTGCTGTAATGCCCAATTTTTCATCAAGAACATTGAAGGGAGCAGAGTAACCAAAAGAATTTACACCAAACACCATCCCATCACTTCCGACCAATCCTTCCAAATTTACCGTCAGGCCTGCTGTTAAACCGAATTTTTTTACATTGTCCGGTAAAACCTTTTTTTGATATTCAAAGGACTGATTACGGAAGAGTCCTTCAGAAGGAATACTAACAATGCGATACTTAATGCCATCTTTTTGAAGTAATTCTGCAGCGCTTACCAACGTAGAGACTTCTGAACCTGAGGCCAGTAAAATAATGTCTGGATTCAACGAATCAACAACAATATATCCGCCTTTTGTGGCACCTTCATAATTAACACCTGCGGGCAGATTTTGAACTTTTTGACGAGACAAGATAAGTGCCGTCGGAGTCAATACATTTTGATAAGCCATTCTCCAACATACAACGGTCTCATGAACATCAGCCGGACGTAACACCAACATGGAATTTCTTCCACTATGATTCTTGATTTTTTCCATTAATCTGATTTGAGCTTCATGCTCTATTGGTTCATGCGTTGGGCCGTCTTCTCCTACGCGAAAAGAATCATGTGTCCAAATAAATTTCGTAGGGATTTCCATCAAAGCAGCCATGCGGATAGCAGGTTTCATATAGTCTGAAAACACAAAGAAAGTCCCCATAGCCGTAGTTATGCCTCCATGAAGCATCATGCCAATCATGCAACAGCTCATGGTCATCTCACTAACACCTGCTTGAAAAAATTTACCTCCAAAATCTCCACGCATCATTTCGCGTGTCTGTTTTAAGAAGCCATCTGTTTTATCCGAATTGCACAAATCAGCAGAAGCACATACCATGTTATCAACCTGTGCGCCTAAAACTCCCAGAATATTTCCGGATGCATTACGTGTTGGTTCTCCATCTTTTACCTGAATGTTTTGCCAATCTATTTCCGGTAATTTGCCACTAAACCAGTCTTGTTCCTTTTGAGCAGCTTCTGAATGAGTTTTTGCCCAGTCACTTGCCTCTTTGTGGCGTTTCGCTGTGATGGCAAGCAATTCTTTTTTGCGATCAACATAAAGCTGTTTCACTTCATCATACACAACAAAAGGATCGTCGGGGTTACCACCAAGATTTTTTACCGTATTATAAAAGGCTTTCCCTCCTAGCGGGGCACCATGCGTTTTACAATTGCGTTCATAATTTTTATTTTCCTCATCACGGCATCCTTTTCCCATTACGCATTTGCCAATAATCAGGGTCGGGCGTGCTGTTTCTTTAAGAGCTGCATCAAGAGCTTTTCTTATATCAATTACACTGTTACCGTTAATCGTGATTACGTTCCAATTCCATGCACGATATTTCATAGCTGTATTTTCTGTCGATACAGTAGCACATTCTGTTGAGAGCTGAATATCATTGGAATCGTAAAACATAATCAAATTATTCAGTCCTAAAAAACCTGCCACACGACCGGCTCCCTGTGAAACTTCTTCTTGGATACCGCCGTCACTAATATAGGTATAAATACGTTCTTTTTCAAAAGCAGGATTTTGAAGATGTGTAGCAAGAAATTTTGCAGCCATTGCAGCTCCCACCGCATAAGCGTGTCCCTGCCCAAGGGGGCCTGAGGTATTTTCTATTCCACGCATCTTATTAAGTTCCGGATGACCGGGACACGAAGAGCCCCATTGACGAAATGATTTCAAATCGTCCATAGCGAATTTTCCGCTCAACATCAACGTTGTATAAAGCATGGGGGACATATGACCTGGATCCAAAAAGAATCGGTCGCGTTCCGCCCACAAAGGATTTTCTGGGTCATAAACGAGATATTCTGAATAGAGCACATTCATAAAATCTGCCCCGCCCATAGCACCTCCCGGATGACCTGAATGAGCGTTCTCTACCATTGCAGCTGACAGAATTCGAATATTGTCGGCTGCTAAATTCATTAACTCTACGGAATTCTTCATGTTCTTATTAAAATATGGCCCTAAAACAGGACTTTTGTGCAAAGTTACGGCAAAGCAAGAGAAAGGCAAAATGAATGACAAAGTTTTTAACATTGGTAGATACTCATTTTAGGAACAACGTCATTCGTAATGAACTATCAATCTGTTTATAATAGGACGTTTTTAAAGTAACCATTTTTTGTATACACCTAATTTTACAGGTTTAGATAATGTTGGCTGTAGATTTGATTTAGATACTGTCGTTTCTTGTTTATGTCGATAAAAACATTTAAGTTTGCAGAAAAATTGAGGAGCAAATGAATTATATCTCTACAGAAATCCCGGATGTTTGGATTTTAGAACCTAAGGTATTTAATGATGCCCGAGGATATTTTATGGAAACTTACCGGAAAGAAGATTTCGATACACATATTTCGTCAATAGATTTTATTCAAGACAATCAGTCAAAATCGTCTTACGGCGTATTACGCGGACTTCATTATCAAAAGGGAGTCTGGAGCCAAGCCAAATTGGTAAGAGTGCTTCAAGGAACAGTTCTTGATGTAGCCGTTGACATTCGAAGGAGTTCCTCAACCTTTGGTCGTTATGTCATGGTGGAATTGAGTGATGAAAATAATCGCCAACTCTTTATTCCCAGGGGGTTTGCTCATGGTTTTTTGGTTTTATCCGAAGAAGCTGTTTTTACTTATAAAGTTGATAATACCTATATGCCATCAGCTGAAGCTGCTATCTGTTTTGATGATGCAACTATTGGAATCCCTTGGCCAATAACAAAACAAAAAATGTTGCTTTCTCCCAAAGATTCCAAAGCTGTTTCGTTCCAAGAAGCTGAATACTTCGATTAATAATAGGTATATGGACCATATTCGCAATTTTTGCATCATAGCCCACATCGACCATGGTAAATCTACTTTAGCCGATCGATTATTGGAGTTTACCAAAACCACAACAATCACAGAAAACCAAATTCTGGACGACATGGATTTGGAACGAGAGCGTGGGATAACCATTAAAAGTCATGCTATTCAAATGGACTATGTTTATAAGGGAGAGAAATATATTTTGAACCTAATTGACACTCCGGGACATGTGGACTTTTCTTATGAAGTAAGCCGATCCATTGCCTCTTCTGAAGGTGCATTGCTTGTTGTTGACGCAACTCAAGGCGTACAAGCACAAACTATCTCAAATTTATACATGGCTATAGATCATGACTTGGCCATCGTGCCAGTCGTGAACAAATGTGATATGGATAGTGCCATGCCTGATGAAGTGGAAGATGAAATAGTAAGTCTCATTGGCTGCAAACGCAGTGAAATTATTCGTGCTTCTGGACGTACAGGACAAGGTGTAGAAGAAATTTTGAAAGCTGTAGTAGAGCGCATTCCACACCCGGTAGGAGATGAGAACGCACCTTTACAGGCTCTTATCTTTGATTCTGTCTTCAACCCATTTCGTGGCATCATTGCTTATTTCAAAATTACTAATGGGCATATTCATACAGGCGAGCATGTGAAGTTTATGGGCACAAATCAAGAATACGATGCAGATGAAATAGGAGTGCTTAAAATGAAACTTGATCCACGTCCAGTTCTTTCATGCGGCAGTGTAGGGTATATTGTAAGTGGAATTAAAACTGCCACCGAAGTACGCGTAGGTGATACAATTACAAATGCGGAGCATCCATGCAAACAAGCCATTGCAGGTTTTCAAGAAGTAAAACCTATGGTGTTTGCCGGCATTTACCCGATAGATCCTGAAGATTTCGAAAATTTGCGTTCTTCCTTGGAAAAATTACAACTTAACGATGCCTCGCTGACATTTTCTCCAGAATCATCTGCTGCTTTAGGCTTCGGTTTCCGTTGCGGATTTCTGGGACTTCTTCATATGGAAATTGTGCAGGAAAGGTTAGACCGCGAATTTAATATGGATGTGATTACAACCGTACCGAACGTCTCTTATCGCGTATATACAAAAAAGAATGTGGAAATCGAAGTCCACAACCCTTCCACAATGCCTGATGTAACAGAGATTGACCATGTGGAGGAACCGTATATTCGTGCTAGCATTATCACTTCTTCTGAATACATCGGCCCAATTATGACTTTGTGTCTAACAAAACGGGGAGAATTAATGGGACAAGACTACGTTGCTGGAAATCGCGTGGAACTACTTTTCGATATGCCTTTAGGTGAAATTGTAATTGATTTCTACGATAAATTGAAAAGCATTTCAAAGGGATATGCATCCTTCGATTATCATTTAAATGGTTTTAGACGTTCAAATCTCGTTAAATTGGACATTTTACTCAACGCGCAGCCGGTTGATGCCTTATCTACACTGATCCATGCCGACGGTGCTGTCTCGTTTGGACGACGTATGTGTGAAAAATTAAAAGATCTTTTGCCTCGTCAACAGTTTGACATTGCCATTCAGGCGGCAATTGGCGCGAAAATTGTAGCACGCGAAACCGTCAAACAAGTCCGCAAAGATGTTACTGCAAAATGTTATGGTGGTGACATCAGCCGCAAAAGAAAATTGTTGGAAAAACAAAAACGCGGCAAAAAGCGCATGAAGCAGATCGGAAACGTTCAGGTACCACAGAAAGCTTTTTTGGCGGTACTTAAATTGGATTAATCTTTATTCCTTTTTTGTTTGTGCAGCGCATTTTTTGCACGAACATTTTAGACTGTTCTTCTTCCATTTTATGAATAATTATAAGATTCTACGTGTACGCAATTCAGACATATTTTTTCTGCTACACCTTCGCACCTTAAACAGCTCATTGTAAAAGGTTTCTGTTGAGTTGAAAACATATCTTGTTTTGATTAAAATGAATAGCGACTTGTTTCTGACAAATAACAACATCTTTTAAAAAGATCTTGCTGCATTTTTTTGTAGAACAAGATTTTGTTGGATCATCAATGAATTTGTAGCATTTTCATCTTAAAACTAAATATTTATTCTAGTTTAAGATAAAATGAAGAGCGGTATTTGATTTATCGCTCTTCAAAAATATTTTATTGTTGTACTATGATATATAGTCCTCAAAATGATCCATAAAGGATACATGTAGTTTTCAATCTAAATGCTACAAAACTTTTACATTTGTTACGATACTAATCCAATCGCCACATGCCCTCAAGACACGTCACATGGTGTTCCTTAATACCTAATTCATCCATCCAGTGACGTGTTTCCACTGTTTTAAGATTTGCCGTATTAAATCCCTTTCCACCATCATTATTCCAAACCCAAAGAGGAGTTGGCCAAAGACAGACACGAAATTTTACTGATTTATAAAACTGCTGGGAACATCCATTCTGACCGTGATGCGCCATTTGAATATACTCAGAATCAAGTCGATGACCATAAGTTCCTTGCAGAACTTTGTCTCCACATTCCACTCCTGCATCTCCTAGGAAAAGCACAGATTTGCGTTTATCCCATACACGCATAATCATGGAACTGTTGTTATAGGCATTCATTTCAAATTCCGGATTTTGAACACTCAAAATTTGCAAATTCATCTCATCAAAATGAAGTATTTGGCCTGCGTCTTGAATATCTTTAACTGGTATACCACTTTTCTCCAAGTGATCATAAAACTCACGGCATAAATTCTGCTCCTCATCTTTATCAATGAGATTTTCAGCCAGACGGGAATGATAGATCTGTTTGATTTTTAAATGCTGCAAATCGGGTAGGAGTGCTGATAAAGCTCCCATGTGGTCCGAATGTGGATGTGAAATGAACCAAGCTTCAACCTCACCTCCTAAGGCATCAATGAACCCTCTTATAAATGGAGCTTCTTGGGGCATACCTCCGTCCATCACGATTATACGCCCTTTGTTGGTGCGCATCACGTATGAATTGCCGATTGTATTCACATGGGAAGGTAATTGCCAAAGGGTAAATCCACTTTTACTGTTCTTCATTTCTGTTTTTTCTGAGGCTGCAACTGGTAGAAGAGAAAATGCTACAAATCCACCAAGAGCTGCTGCAGTACGGCCAAAAAATTGCCGTCTATTAATCTTTTGCTTTTTCATATCTTTTTTGTTTACCATCTGATAAACTAATTTAATTTTTCAGTGTAACAATCTTTCTTA
The DNA here is from genome assembly GCA_028709135.1 of Bacteroidaceae bacterium. Lineage (GTDB taxonomy): Bacteria > Bacteroidota > Bacteroidia > Bacteroidales > Bacteroidaceae > UBA6382. Next base: position 6,216 of record JAQVXN010000059.1, read on the forward strand.
CAGATCTTTTTCAAAAGTTTTTTTAAGCTTTTCGACATCGCCCAAATGCTTCTGATATTTCCTATCATCAAAAGGAAGAACCTGAGTAGTCTCAATTCCTTTGGTACACTCAGAATTTAATATATAACCATTAATAATAATAGCACCTACATTCTCTTTAACGATAAATGATTTGACAGGACGGAAATCGTATTGGCGTACGCAATGCTCGAAAAGCCCCTGACGTTTATAAAGCATACTGTTAGGTAAATCCATATATTCCTGATAACCGCAACGCATGATATAATTCCCGCTTTCGTAATATTTTTCGTGAGGTATTAATATTTCAGAAAGCAAAGAAAGAGAAAAAGGGAACATAGGAATAATGAAAACACAAAGTAACGTAGCTGACATGTAGAGTCCGCAATAAGCTTTAATAAAACTTCGAAAACGGAATCCATGTGGGATAATAAAAAACAAGATTATCACGGTTACGAATGTAAACCAAACAACAAAATATCCTACATTCCAGCGTATGTGATCTTTCTGTGAAACAAACAGCACTAATAAGCAGCATAACAAAAGGCCTATGCCGTGTAAAATGAAAAGCCATTTGGCACATTTTTTTCTATTGATCATCCCAATTTATAGTATATAGGACACAAAAATAGAAAAAATTTCTCAAAGAAGTTATTTAAAATAACAAAAATAAATAGCAAAAAAACAGACATTTAGCCTATTTGGGCAATGCGCCGAAGTTTTACTTCGTCAATAAGCTTTATTTTACGTCCGTCAATGGCTATAAGTTTTTCTGAGGAAAAATTAGAAAGAGTACGTATGGCATTGGCTGTAGTCATATTGGAAAGAGCTGAAATATCTTCACGAGAAAGATAAATGCTAAGCGTTGCGCCATCTTCTTCAAGACCATAACTTTCTTTCAAAAAGAGAAGTGTCTCAGCTAAACGACCGCGAATATGGCACTGAGTGAGGGTAATGCTCCTGCGGTCCGAAATACCTAGATCAATAGAAAGTAATTTGACAAAAAAACACGCAAGACGTACATTCTTCACAATCACATTCTGCACACAATTTAATGGAATTTGTAAAATGAGGGAATTTTCAAACGCACAAGCATTCGTTACATAACGTTCTCCAGCAAAATAGGCCCGATAACCAAAATATTGCCCCACTTGTATAACACGCATAATTTGACTTCGGTTACTGCTTCCAATTTTAAAAATCTTTGCTTTTCCAGAAATTACACAAAGCATATTAAGCGGCTCATCCTTTTCCGCATAAATAGACTCATTCTTATTGTAATATTTAAAACTGAGCTGGTCAAACAAATAGCTTTGCTCTTCTTGCGTCAGTAAATTCCATAATGAGGAAATATAGCTGATAAGGTCTTTTTTAGTTAGTTTCTTATTCGGGAGCAATTTCTTCAGACTTTTAAAATTAAGGCAAAAATAAGAATTTTTTATGATATAGAACATAGAAACACTCGTTTTTTCGTCAGAAAATCAACAAAATAAAGAAATATCAGAAAAAAGGAATTTTTCAACTTTGCTCGCCATATTTTTTTTTGTATTTTTGGAGAAATAAAAATGGGGTATAACTTTTAAACAATGAATTAAAACAATAATGAGCTATTTAAGTTTTGATAAAATCCGGATGACGAATCTGCAAGAATCATTACCTCGTGAAATACTTTGCACAAACCGTTCAGGAGCGTATCTGTGTACAACGATTGTTGGGTGTAACATTAGAAAATATAATGGCCTATTGGTTGTTCCAATTCCAACCATTGACAATGAAAATCATGTTTTGCTTTCATCTTTAGATGAAACAATCATCCAACATGGGGCTGAGTTTAATTTAGGATTACACAAATATCAAGGGAACAATTATAGTCCGAAAGGAAATAAATACATCACGAGTTTTGAATGGAATAATGTTCCGACAACATTATATCGGGTAGGTGGTGTAATATTCAAAAAGGAAATTCTTTTCAGAAAAAGCGAATCCCGATTGATTATCCGTTATACGCTATTAGATGCTCATTCAGCGACAACGTTACGTTTACGCCCGTTCTTGGCCTTCAGAAGTGTGAAAGAATTTACACATAAAAATGATAACTACAATGGGAATTATACCGTTATAGAAAACGGAGTAAAAATGTGTTTATATAAAGGTTATCCAGACATGTATATGCAGATGAATAAGAAATGCGACTTCATGTTTTTTCCAGACTGGTATATGGGCTTGGATTATCCTATGGAACGTGAAAGAGGTTATTCGTCATCAGAAGACCTTTATAGTCCCGGTTATTTTGAAATGCCTTTAAAAAAAGGTGAAAGCGTATTGTTTTCTGCGGGTTTGTCTGAAATAGCATGTAATCAATTGGCCAAAATCATGAATAATGAAGTGCCTGAAATGGAACCTATGACTAGTTTTTATGATTGCCTTTATCATGCAGCACATCAATTTCATTTGGCAAAAAACGGAGAAGACTACATTATTTCAGGTTATCCTTGGTTTAAATGCCGTGCACGAGATTTTTTTGCATCTATGCCGGGACTTACTCTTACCGTAGGCGATATAAGGCGATATGAACAATACATGTCAACCGGAGGTAAAGCTCTTCGCCAATTTATGGCCAAAGAAAGCCTAAGTGTTGAGATATATGAAATGGAACAACCAGACGTGTTGCTATGGGCTACATGGTGCATACAACAATATTCACGAAGCGTTTCAAAAGAAGAATGCCACAAAAAATATGGAAAACTTTATGAGGAAATTATCCGATTTATAATAGGAGGGAAACATGAAAATTTATTCCTCCATGA